>CAZNWS010000190.1:0-3498 GCA_964576495.1 uncultured Hydrogenophaga sp.
ACAAAAACATCGCCGACGTGCAAAAGCGCATGCCCAACCGCAACGGCATGGTGTTTTATGAGCCCCTTTGGAAAGTCAACGGCAAAGGCGACGTGAAGAATGTGGCTTGCATGAAAGACTGTGCGGTCGATCCCAAGGTCAAGTCCTTCTTGCCCGACTTTGCTCGTGATGCCCACGGCAACATCCAAGAGCAAAACCGTGTGATCGGTCCCGTGCGCGGCGTGGACACCACCAAGCCACCCGCCAAGAGCTTGAAGGGTGCGGCCGCCGCGGCTGCCGCTCCCGTGGCCGTAGCGGCTGCCGGTCAGGGCCCCAACGTCAACACGCTGTTGGCGGCCAACTCTTGCACGGCCTGCCACGGCATGAAAAACAAAATTGTGGGTCCCGGCTTCAACGAAATTGCCGCCAAGCACAAAGGCAAAGCCAATTTGGAAGCCTATTTGATCGGTAAGATCAAAAATGGTGGATCCGGTGTGTACGGGCCGATTCCCATGCCCGCGCAACCGCAAATTAAAGATGCCGATGCCCAAGCCATTGCCCAATGGATTGCGGCCGGCGCCAATTAAATCTGTGGGTGCTTATTTGCTTAAATAAGCGTAATCCCTCATGCCTTTTCTCAACTGGAGTGGTTAAGCTATGAAGATGAATTTCAAACACATGATGTTGGTTGTCGCCGCAGTCGTGGCTGCCAACGGTGCTCAAGCCATGGATGCGGCTGCGGCCAAGGCTTTGGCCACCAAAAGCGCTTGTTTGTCTTGCCATGCGGTGGACAGAAAATTGGTCGGCCCTTCTTACAAAGACGTGGCTGCCAAGCACAAAGGTCAAGCCGACGCTGTGGACAAAGTTGCTGCTCGAATCAAGTCGGGTGGTTCTGGCATGTACGGTCCCATCCCCATGCCCGCTCAGCCCAATCTGAAGCCCGACGAACTCAAGCTGCTGGCCCAGTGGATTCTCGCCGGCGCCCCTGACAAGTGAACAACCATTTTTTACCCAAGGAGTTTGATATGAAAGCAACCCGTCGCCAAGCCATCAAGACCACCGGCGCCATGGCTACCCTGGTGTCGTTGGGTCTCGTGACCCAAAGTCAAGCACAAGCTGCGGTGGACCGCGCTTCGTTTGAAGTTAAGACCATGGCCGATGCACTCAAAGCCATCGGCGGCACCCCTGCCACCAGCGACCAAATCTCTGTGGTGTCCCCCGACATCGCCGAAAACGGTGCCGTGGTGCCCGTGGGTGCATCCAGCAAACTCGCTGACACCACCGAAATCTACCTCTTGGTCGAGAAGAACCCCACGCCTTTGTCGGCTGGTTTCATCTTGCCAGCCGGTACGGTGGCCGAGGTGCAGACCCGCTTGAAAATGGGTCAGAGCACCAACGTGATCGCTGTGGTCAAGGCCGGTGGTAAGTTGTACTCTGCCACCAAAGAAACCAAAGTGACCTTGGGCGGCTGCGGCGGTTAATCGCACAGCGCACACTTCACAACCCTTATTTTTTAGAACACAGGAGTTCAACATGGCCGATCCAATGCGCATCCGTGCAGCCCTCGCTGGCGACACCACCACCGTTCGTGTGCTGATGTCTCACCCCATGACCACCGGCAAAGATCCCCATTTCATCACCGATCTGGAAGCCACTCACAACGGTAAAACCGTTCTGAAAGGCATGTTCAGTGGCGCTGTTTCGCAAAACCCTTTCTTGTCTTTTCAATTCAAGGGCGCTGCCAAGGGTGATAAAGTCTCCGTGAAGTGGGTGGACAACAAAGGTCAAACCCGTACCGACGAAGCTGCCATTGCTTAATTGCGTGGTGTGACACCAACGGCCAGCCACAATTGTTGCTGGCCGTTTTTGATTTTTTGACACAAGAAGGAGACTCCAGATGAAGAAAAACCTGGTCATGCGTCCCGTGATGGTGGCTGCGCTGATGTCCATTGGGATGGGCGCCGCCCACGCACAAAGTTCAACGGCAGACGGTATTGCCAAATACCGCGAAATGTTGGCCGATGGCAATCCCGCCGAGTTGTTCGAGGTCAAAGGTGAAGCGCTGTGGTCGCAAAAGCGCGGCCCCAAAAATGCTTCGCTCGAGCAGTGCGATTTGGGCAAGGGCCCCGGCGTGGTCAAAGGTGCCTTCGTGGAGTTGCCCAGGTTTTTTAAAGACACGGGTCGGGTTCAAGATTTGGAGTCTCGCTTGTTGACTTGCATGGAAACCTTGCAAGGCATCGATCCCAGTACCGTCAGCACCCGATCCTTTGGCAAGGGTGAGACCGCCAACGTGGTCGCCTTGGCCACTTGGATTGCCAGTGCTTCCCGGGGTATGCGCATGAACCTGTCGCAAGCCCACCCGGCTGAGCGTGAAATGTACGAAGTGGGTAAGCGCGTGTTTTTTGCACGCGGTGGCACCCACGATTTCTCTTGCAACTCTTGCCACGGCGTTGACGGTGGCCGTATCCGCTTGCAGGACCTGCCCAATTTGCAAAAGAACCCGGGTGATGGCGTTGGCTTTGCTGCTTGGCCCGCTTACCGTGTTTCCAACGGTCAAATGTGGAGCATGCAACACCGCTTGAACGATTGCTACCGTTCGCAACGTTTCCCTGAGCCCACATTCGCCAGCGATGTCACCATTGCCTTGGGTGTGTACATGGGTGTGAATGCCAAGGGCGCCGAATCGATTGCCCCGGCTCTCAAGCGTTGAACAGGAGAATCAACATGATGAAACAAACGGTATTGGTGGTGGGTATTTCCGCCTTTTTGAGCGCTTGTGGTTCGGCTTATTTTGGCACCGACATCGAGAAAAAGACCGCCGAGGTGGTGAAGGCCTCGTTCGTTGAGCGTGGCATTGCCAAGCTGGATCGTCTGAACCAAGATGAAGCCATGGCCCTTTGCTCTGCCGCTGACATGTCGGGCAAGCCCTTGGATGCTTCGGTGGCCAAATCCATTGAAGCCGCCAACATGAAAACCATCAAGTGGCCTTCCGACGGTAAGTTCTTGGGCGACTGGAAAGAGGGCGAAAAAATCGCTCAAAGTGGCCGTGGACTGACTTGGTCCAACAAAGAGACCGACGTCAATGGCGGTAATTGCTACAACTGCCACCAAATCAGCAAGGAAGAGTTGTCTTATGGCAATTTGGGTCCCAGTTTGTACAACTACGGCAAGTTGCGCGGTGTGACCGACCCGAACGCCGCAGCCTCCAAAGCCATTGTGGAGTACACCTGGGGCAAGATTTGGAACTCGCAAGCGTACAGCGCATGCTCACAAATGCCCCGTTTGGGTCACAACGGCGTGCTGACACAGAAACAAGTGCAAGACGTCATGGCCCTGTTGCTCGACCCCGCGTCGCCGGTTAACAAGTAAGCCAATTAACGGGCCTCATTCGCTAGGATGGGGCCCGTTGGTTCGAAAGCCGGTCGTTCGTCTGCGCTTTTTTTTGGCGTAAATATCAGTGATCAATTGAAAAGGAATGTTTATGAGCTTCAGTCGTCGTGAATTCATGCAGGTGTTGGC
>CAZNWS010000191.1:0-3486 GCA_964576495.1 uncultured Hydrogenophaga sp.
GGGCGCCCCTCACATGGGTCCAGACCTTGCATCCCAAAACCATTTTGGAACGGCCAAAGTCCTTGCAGGACAAAAGCGGGATTTTACCCGCCCGATAACGCTCGACCGGGCCGGTCGATGCTTCAACGGCCGCGACGAGACGCGACGGCTTGCGCCTTGGCCAAATCTTCGCCAGCCGCAAGGAATCTCTGGGGGTCTTGCGGCACACCCGAGACCCACACCTCAAAATGCAGGTGTGGGCCTGTAGAGCGCCCAGTCGACCCTACGGCCGCGATGGCCTGGCCACGTTTGACGATATCGCCTTTTTTGACATAGGTTTTTGAAGCGTGAGCGTAACGCGTGATCAACCCATTGCCATGGTCAATTTCAACCATGTTTCCGTACGCCGCGTGGTATTCCTGAACGATCACCACGCCACCCGCTGCCGCTAAGATGGGGGTACCAACTTCCGCTGGAAAATCCAATCCAGTGTGCATGGCCTTTTCACCGGTGAAAGGATCAATGCGGAAACCAAATCTGGAACCCACCATCACGTCTTTGACCGGCTTTTCGGTGGGCTGCAACGCGATCTGCATTTTTTGGTCGAACAAGCGCGTTTCAACAGCGGTCAACCAATCCATGCGTGTGTCGCTCACCACCTCTAGGCCATTGGCCACACTCATGATTTCCTCCAAGGTCATGGGCTGACCTTGCACCAAAGTGCCACCTGCGCCATAAGGCTTTTTAAACTCTTCAGGGTTGATGCCCGCCAAACCGGCGACACGCTCACCCAAGGCATCGATTTGAATCATGCGCGCTTGCATTTCACCCAATTTGCGTGCCAAGGCATCGAGGTTTTCGCGCATGAACACATCATTACCAGCATGGGCTTGGGGTGACACCACTTTGGACCAAGACTGAAAGACGGGCCAACCACGACGCATGCCTTCAAGCAAGACCCAGTTGTAGACCGCCACGGCGGACAAAACCATCACCAAAGCCAACACAAAGCCCAAAGCCATCACACGCCATCCATTGATGTGCAAGGCACGCTGCTTGGTCATCCATGCGTCCGTGATAATGATGTGCATCTCAAATCCTTGTTCGGAATGTATTGGCCATGTCCACAGCACCGCGCTCATCCACGATCTTCAGCATGGAAGAAGCCGTTGGCGCAGCGCCGGTCTTGGCGCAACTGCGAGATCGATTGGCGCTTTCGCAACGGTGTTTAAGTCTCGTGCTGCCCATCATTCCCGTCACTTTGCGCGCCACCATCAAAGCTGGTCCCATCGAAAACGATCAATGGTGCTTGTTGGTCGGCAGCGCCGCCGCCTCAACCAAGTTGCGCCAATTGTTACCCGCCATTCAAGCGACATTGTCGAACCACAATATCGACATTAGCGCGATTCGCATCAAAGTTCAAACCACTTCACGCTGAATGCAGCATCGTGGTGCCGGTTGTCGGATTCGAACTGACGACCTACCGCTTACAAGGCGGGTGCTCTACCAACTGAGCTAAACCGGCAATAAGGGTATTTTACTTGACTCGGGTCAGCTTGCCGCGACCCGGCGTACGTGGGGCAGATGACGTCGCCGAACCATCACCGTCAACCGGTGCTGCCAATGCACTCAACACCGGCTCATGCCGAGGCGTCGGGGTCGGTGCGGGTGCTGCAGAGGCGGCCGAAGACAACGTTGGCGGAGGGAACGCCATGCCTTGGCCATTTTCACGGGCATAGATCGCCGTGACGTGACTCACAGGAATCACGATCTCACGAGCCACTCCACCAAAACGGGCTTTGAATTCAATGAACTCATTGCCCAATTGCATACCACTGGTGGCATCAAAACTGATGTTGAGCACAATTTCGCCGTTTTTGACGTGATCCATGGGCACCCGCACCGAGGCATCGACCTGAACGGCGATATAGGGCGAAAAGCCATTTTCCGTGCACCACTCATACAAGGCCCGGATGAGGTACGGACGGGTGGAAGGGGTGTCTTGACCTGCAGGTGTCATGTCGTCTGAACGGTGTTACTTGCGCATCACTTTTTCGGAAGGGGTCAATGCCTCAATGTAGGCCGAACGCGAAAAAATACGCTCTGCGTACTTCAACAAAGGTGCCGCATTCTTGCTCAACTCAATGCCGTAGAAATCCAAGCGCCACAACAAAGGCGCGATGGCCACATCGAGCATCGAAAAGTTGTCGCCCAACATGAACTTGTTTTTCAAGAACACTGGGGCCAGCTGAGTCAAACGATCGCGGATGTGAGCGCGAGCCTTTTCCAAAGCTTTCTCGTTGCCTTTGCTGCTGCGTGACTCTAGGACAGACACATGGGTGAAAAGTTCCTTCTCGAAATTGAGCAGGAACAAGCGCACGCGTGCACGGTCCACAGGATCACCGGGCATCAACTGAGGGTGAGGGAAACGCTCATCGATGTATTCATTGATGATGTTTGACTCGTACAAAATCAGATCGCGCTCGACCAAGATGGGCACTTGCCCATAAGGGTTCATCACACCAATGTCTTCTTGTTTGTTGAACAAGTCGACATCACGGATTTCGAAATCCATGCCTTTTTCGAACAATACAAAACGGCAGCGGTGCGAATAAGGGCAAGTGGTGCCCGAGTACAAAACCATCATGTTGGTGTCTCCTTGATACAAAAACAATGGCTTGCTGGCGCCAAAACGACGCAGCAAGCCACTGTGAACTCAGCGGTCGCCCAGGGCACCGCGCGATGATTACTTGACGTCTTTCCAGAAGGAGGCGTTCAAACGCCATGCCACAACCATAAAGGCGGCCAAGAACAACATCACCCATACACCGATGCGAACGCGGGTGTTTTGTGCTGGCTCGGCCATCCACTGAAGGTAAGCCACCAAATCGCCGATGTTTTGGTCGTATTCATTGGCGCTCATGGTGCCAGGCTTGACGGTTTCCCAACCTTTGAAGACCAAGGCTTCGTGCCCGTGGCTCGTGACTTTTTCCATCACGGGCTTGCGCTCACCTTGCAACTCCCACAAGGGATTGGGCATGCCCACGTTCGGGAATGCCAAGTTGTTCCAGCCCGTGGGCTTGGTTTCGTCTCGGTAATACGAACGCAGGAACGTGTAGAGGTAGTCTGGACCCGAATAGCCATGGCCGGCACGTGAACGAGCGACCAGCGTCAGGTCGGGCGGGTTGGCGCCGAACCACTCTTTGGCTTGCCGCGGATCAATCGCCGCCTTCATGGTGTCACCGATTTTTTCGGTGGTGAAGGTCAGGTTTTCCGCGATTTGCTTGTCGGTCAAGCCGATGTCGCGCAAGCGGTTGTAGCGCATGAAGGCTGCCGAATGGCAGTTCAAGCAGTAGTTGACAAAAAGCTTGGCACCGTTTTGCAGCGCCGCCATGTCGTTGGTGCGCTTAGGCGCTTTGTCCATGGGGATGCTGCTGCCACCAGCGGCCATTGCGCCCGTCAGGCCCAAGGCCAAGGCAAAACCCAGAAGAATTTTTTTCATGTTCT
>CAZNWS010000192.1:0-1704 GCA_964576495.1 uncultured Hydrogenophaga sp.
AACCTGTGACCCCTGCCGTGTGAAGGCAGTGCTCTACCGCTGAGCTAACCACCCGTGTGGTTTGAAGCCTCAAATTATAGCTCGAATTCGGGTGAATTTTGATCGCTTGGCCTCAGGCGGGTATTTTTCTGAACAATGAAGACCCATTGACCGCTTTATCCAAATCGGCCAACACCCCCTCGTGATTCTGGAGCTCTTGTTCGTTGGCTCTGATGACAGGCAAATCGAATGCGCTCAAGTCGATGTCTTCAACTTCTGCGGCCTGTTGGACTTGTGTAGGCTCGACCTCCATGACCAAGGCGTTTTGGCCGCGCGTCATGTTGATGTAGACGTCGGCCAGCAGCTCGGCATCGAGCAAAGCGCCGTGCAAGGTGCGGTTGGAGTTGTCCACGTCCAAACGGATGCACAAAGCGTCCAAACCGTTGCGCTTACCAGGGAACATTTCCTTGGCCATGACCAAGGTGTCGATCACCGAATCGGCCATTTGCGTGATGGGCGGCAAACCCAACAAAGCCATCTCTTTGTTCAGAAAGCTCAAGTCAAACGGCGCGTTGTGAATGATGAGCTCAGCACCTTGCAGGTAAGCCAACAGCTCGTCGGCGATGGCGGCGAACTTGGGCTTGTCGCGCAAGAACTCGGTGGTGATGCCGTGTACCTTGAGCGCGTCTTCATGGCTGTCACGCTCTGGGTTGATGTAGAAGTGCAGGTTGTTGCCGGTCAACTTGCGGTTGATCAGCTCCACACAACCGATTTCAATGATGCGGTCGCCCTGGGCAGCCGACAGGCCGGTGGTTTCCGTGTCCAGAACGATTTGCCGCATCTCAGTGGTTCTCTTTGGCGTGGTTGATGGAGTACTTGGGGATTTCGATCGTCACGTTCGTCTGCGCCAAGATCGCTTGACAAGACAAACGCGATTGTGGGGCCAAGCCCCAGGCACGGTCGAGCATGTCTTCTTCGTTGTCTTCGGCCGGGTTCAAACTTGCACCGCCCTCACGCACCAAGACGTGGCAGGTGGTGCAGGCACACACCATGTCGCAGGCGTGTTCGATGTTGATGCCGTTGTCGAGCAAGGCCTCACAAATCGAAGTGCCCGCCGGCGCGCTGACCTCGGCGCCTTGGGGGCAGTATTCGGCGTGGGGCAGGATTTTGATGGTGGGCATGATCAAGTCTCCAAAAACGGTCAGATGTCTTGCACGTGGCGGCCGGCCAGCGCTTGCTGGATGCCCCGGTTCATGCGTTGGGCGGCAAACGCCTCGGTGCCGTCGGCCAGGGCCTTGGTGGCGGCTTCGACCAAGGCAGCGCTGTTTTGCGTGGGGTCTTGCAGGCATTGACTCAAACAGGCCATGAGATCGTCGATGGCGGCGCGCTCGGTGGCCGACAACACATCGCCATCGGTTTGCAAAGCGCTGCGCGTGGCCATGAGCAAACGGTCGGCGTCTACGCGGGCTTCGACCAAAGCTCGAGCGGCCATGTCTTGTTGCGCGGTGGCGAAACCATCTTGCAGCATGGCGGCGATCTGCTCGTCGCTCAGGCCGTAGGCGGGCTTCACGTCGATCTTGGCCTCAACACCCGAGACCATTTCCCGTGCGGCCACCGAAAGCAAGCCATCGGCGTCCACGGTGAAGGTCACCCGGATGCGTGCTGCACCCGCCGCCATGGGCGGGATGCCGCGCAATTCAAAGCGCGCCAAGCTGCGGCAATCGG
>CAZNWS010000192.1:1804-3483 GCA_964576495.1 uncultured Hydrogenophaga sp.
CCGCCATGGGCGGGATGCCGCGCAATTCAAAGCGCGCCAAGCTGCGGCAATCGGCAACCAAGTCACGCTCACCCTGCACCACGTGCAAAGCCAAGGCGGTTTGACCGTCTTGGTAGGTGGTGAAATCTTGCGCGCGTGCGGTCGGTAAAGGTCACGCGTATACGCGCGGCGCCTGCCGCCATGGGCGGGATGCCGCGCAATTCAAAGCGCGCCAAGCTGCGGCAATCGGCGACCAGGTCGCGCTCACCTTGCACCACATGCAAGGCCAAAGCCGTTTGGCCATCTTGGTAGGTGGTGAAATCTTGTGCACGTGCGGTCGGGATGGTGCTGTTGCGCGGCACGATGCGCTCCACCAAACCGCCCATGGTCTCGATGCCCAAGGACAAAGGGATCACATCCAGCAACAACAAGTCGCCCTCGGGGCTGTTGCCGGCCAAAGCATTGGCTTGGATGGCGGCACCCAGCGCCACCACCTCATCAGGATTCAAATCGTTCAAAGGCGCTTGGCCGAAAAACGCGCCCACGGCGGCCTGCACCACCGGCATGCGGGTAGAGCCACCGACCATGACCACACCTTGAATATCGGTGGTCACCAGCCGCGCATCGCGCAAGACTTTGCGCACCGCCGTGAGTGTTCGTTGGGTCAAGGCCTCGGTGCACTGAGCGAAATCGTTGGGGCTGACGCGGTGGGTCAAGACGCCCACCGACAGCTCCACGCCAAACATCACGCCTTCGGCTTGACCCTCAGGCGAGGACAAGGCCTCTTTGCAGCGACGGGCCTCGGATTGCAAACACGCCCGATCGGCCGCGGTCATGGGTGCCTGAGCCAACGCTGGAGCGACTTGCGCAAGCACCCACTGCGCCAGCGCATGGTCGTAATCGTCACCGCCCAAGGCCGAATCGCCACCCGTGGCCAAGACCTCGAACACGCCTTGGGTCAAGCGCAAGATGGAAATGTCGAAGGTGCCGCCGCCCAAGTCGTAAACGGCGTAGACCCCTTCGGTCGCGTGGTCGAGACCATAGGCAATGGCCGCGGCCGTGGGTTCGTTGATCAGGCGCAGCACCTCTATCCCCGCGAGCTGGGCCGCGTCTTTGGTGGCTTGACGTTGGGCATCGTCGAAATACGCAGGCACGGTGATGACCGCACCGAACAGTTCATCGTCGAAGCTGTCTTCGGCCCGAAAACGCAGCGTGGCCAGCACCTCGGCGCTGACCTCCATGGGGGTTTTGCGGCCCGCCACGGTCTCGATGACGGCCATGCCTTGTTCGTCCACCACGCGGTAGGACAAACGGTCCACATCCGCGATCTGTGAGCGTGTGCGGCCCATCAAGCGTTTGACCGAAGCGATGGTGTTGCTGGGGTCTTGGTGCTGTGCGGCCAAGGCGTCGTGGCCCACTTGACGACCGGAACCGCCAGAACTGGGATCGGTATAACGCACGACACTGGGCAAGAGCACCCGGCCTTGTAGATCGGGCAAACATTCGGCCACGCCGTGGCGAACCGCGGCCACCAACGAATGCGTGGTGCCCAAATCGATGCCCACTGCGATGCGGCGTTGGTGGGGGTCCAGCGATTGGCCGGGCTCAGAGATTTGCAACAGTGCCATGCGCTTATTGTCCCAGTTCGTCGTGTCGTTTTTCGATGGCTTGCTCAAAGCGCTGCACGAACATCAAAGCCC
>CAZNWS010000193.1:0-3478 GCA_964576495.1 uncultured Hydrogenophaga sp.
CTACGCCAAACGCCACGTGTCCATGCCACAAGCCGTGTTGGGTGTGGCCTTCAGCTTCGGCATTCCCATGGCCTTCGCCGCGGTGCAGGGCGCGGTGCCCGCACTGGCTTGGGGTTTGATGTTGGGCAATTGGTGTTGGGTATTGGCCTACGACACCGAATACGCCATGGTCGATCGCGACGATGATCTGAAGATCGGTGTCAAAACCTCCGCCATCACTTTGGGCCGTTGGGACGTGCCAGCGATCGCGGGGTTTTACGGGGCCTACCTGTTGTCGTGGGCGTGGTTGCTTGACGCGGCGGCGCGTGGACCGTGGCTGTGTTTGGGCTTGGCCGCCGCTGCCGCACAAGTGGGTTGGCACCTGGTCTTGATTCGCGACCGCAGCCGCGAGGGTTGCTTCAAGGCCTTTCGACTCAACCATTGGATCGGCTTGAGTTTGTTTGCGGGCGTGGCCTTGAGCCACGCGGTGTGAGTCAGGACTTGCCGAATTCGTCGCCGAGTTCGCGCGCCCGCTGTTCGGCGGCTTGCATGGCTTTCACAAACGCGGGCTTGATTTGCGCCGACTCCATGGCTGTGAGGGCCGCGTAGGTCGTGCCGCCTTTGGACGTGACGCGTTGGCGCAGCACTTCCAGCGGTTCCTGAGAAGCCCCGGCCAACGCGGCAGCGCCCGAGAACGTGGCCACGGCCAGTTGGCGAGCTTGCTCGGCGTTCAAACCCATGCCTGTGCCGGCCTCGGTCATGGCTTCCAAGAAATAAAACACATAGGCTGGACCCGACCCTGAGAGGGCGGTGACCGCATCCAAGTGGCTTTCTTGGTCGACCCACACGTGTTGGCCGGTGGTGCGAATGACCTGTTCGACCAACGCCCGGTCCGCAGCAGACACCGCGGGGCAGGGGAACAAGCCAGTGATGCCTTGACCGACCAAGGCGGGGGTGTTGGGCATGCTGCGCACCACACGTTCGCTGCCCAGCCAGCGGCGGATGCTGTCGGTGCGGATGCCCGCAGCCACCGACAAGTGCAGGGCTCGGTGGGTGTGGGGACTCACGGGGGCAGCGGCCTCGGCAAAAACTTGTGGCTTGACGGCCCAAACTACCAGTTCGGCTTGTGCCAATGCAGGGCCGGCAGCGCTCAGGGCGCTGATGCCAAAGTCGGCCTTCAGCTTGGCGGCGGTCTCGGCAAAGGGCTCCACCACGGTGAATTGGGTGGTGGCCATGCCTTGGCGGATCAGGCCGCCGATGATGGCGCTGGCCATGTTGCCTCCGCCAATGAAGGCGATGTGGGGGTGTGCTGTGCTCATGCCCCAAGTGTAGGCCGGTGGCAGGGGGTCAAAATAGTTGAAAGAAATGTTTGACCCGGTCCAAAAGCTGTGTCATAATCAGCGGCTTCGCCTTCACTGGCGGAGTAATTTTCAGCCCAAAGAAAGGGTTTGTCTGCAAGTGCGGGCAGGCCCAGACAACGGGCCCAAGACTGATCATTCCTTGCCGTGGTGGTGAGGAAGATTCAAGTTGGGACTTAAATCAAATGATCCAAACGCAATCTCGACTCGATGTTGCTGACAACACGGGCGCTAAATCCGTGATGTGCATTAAGGTGCTCGGTGGCTCTAAGCGCCGTTACGCCAGCGTGGGCGACGTCATCAAAGTCACTATCAAAGAAGCCGCTCCCCGTGGCCGCGTCAAAAAAGGCGAGGTTTACAGCGCAGTGGTGGTTCGCACGGCCAAGGGCATTCGTCGCCCTGACGGCGCGCTGATCAAATTCGACGGCAACGCAGCAGTGTTGCTCAACGCCAAGCTGGAGCCCATCGGCACCCGCATCTTCGGACCCGTGACGCGCGAATTGCGCACCGAAAAGTTCATGAAGATCGTGTCTTTGGCCCCTGAAGTTCTGTAAGGATCGGCCATGAACAAGATTCGCAAGGGCGACGAAGTCATCGTGATCACGGGTCGCGACAAGGGTAAGCGTGGCAAGGTTGCCGAGCGCGCCTCCGAAGACCGTTTGATCGTTGATGGTGTCAACATCGTCAAGAAGCACGCCAAGCCCAACCCCATGAAGGGTGTGACCGGCGGCATCATCGACAAGACCATGTCGATTCACCAGTCCAATGTGGCGATCTTCAATGCCGCAACCGGCAAGGCAGATCGCGTGGGCATCAAGCAGTTGGCTGACGGCACCAAGGTGCGCGTCTACAAGTCCAGCGGCGAAGAAATCAAGGTGGCATGAGCATGACCCGCTTTCAAGAAATTTACCGCGACAAAGTGGCTCCGGCCTTGAAGACCCAGTTTGGGTACAAGTCCAACATGGAGGTGCCCCGCATCACCAAGATCACCCTGAACATGGGTGTGAGCGAGGCGGTTGCCGATAAAAAAATCATGGACAACGCCGTGGGCGACCTGACCAAAATCGCCGGTCAAAAGCCTGTGGTGACGAAGGCTCGCAAAGCCATCGCGGGTTTCAAAATTCGCGAGCAGCAAGCCATCGGTTGCATGGTGACCCTGCGTGGCGCTCGCATGTACGAATTCCTGGACCGCTTCATCACCGTGGCTTTGCCTCGCGTGCGTGACTTCCGTGGTATTTCGGGCAAAGCTTTTGATGGCCGTGGTAACTACAACATCGGCGTCAAAGAGCAAATCATTTTCCCTGAGATTGAGTACGACAAGGTCGATGCCTTGCGCGGTCTCAACATCAGCATCACGACGACCGCCAAGACTGACGAAGAGTGCAAGGCTCTTCTGGCTGGTTTCCGTTTCCCGTTCAAGAACTGAGGTGGCGCGTGGCTAAACAAGCACTACTCCAACGTGAACTCAAGCGCGAAAAACTCGCTGCCAAGTTCGCTAAAAAATACGCAGAACTCAAAGCCATTGCCAAGAGCGCGCAGCGCTCTGAAGAGGAGCGCGATGCCGCTCGTTTGGCTTTGCAGAAATTGCCCCGCAACGCCAACCCCACTCGCCAGCGCAACCGCTGCGAGATCACGGGTCGCCCACGCGGTACGTTCAACCAGTTCGGTTTGGCTCGCGCCAAAGTCCGTGAACTGGCTTTCGCCGGCGAAATCCCCGGCATCACCAAAGCCAGCTGGTAAGCCCTAGGAGAACCCCACATGAGCATGAGTGATCCTATCGCCGACATGTTGACCCGCATCCGCAATGCACAGATGGTGGACAAAGCCACTGTGACGATGCCGGCCTCGAAAGTCAAAGCCGCGATTGCCCAAGTCTTGAAAGACGAAGGCTACATCGACGGATTCAAGGTGTTGTCCGAAGGTGGCAAGAAGGAGCTTCAAATCGCTTTGAAGTATTACGCTGGCCGTCCTGTCATCGAGCGCATTGAGCGTGTGAGCCGTCCTGGCCTGCGCATCTACCGCGGTCGCGACGCCATCCCGCAAGTTCAAAACGGTCTGGGTGTGGCCATTGTCACGACCCCCAAAGGTGTCATGACCGACCGCAAGGCGCGCGCTACCGGTGTCGGTGGCGAAGTCCTGTG
>CAZNWS010000194.1:0-3431 GCA_964576495.1 uncultured Hydrogenophaga sp.
TGTAGGACCCTAAAAAAAGACCCTTGACGCTTGTAATACTGGGTTAAGTTGGTAAAAATGCGTCATGAACTGAAGAATTTTGGTGTGGTTGTGGCAATAAACTGTTGATTTTGCTAAAATTCATGTCAGTTTAGAGTTCTGCGAACCCCGCAAACTTCGGGGATTTTTTAATTTTCAACCTCAACCAGTTTTAAAAATGAACGAACAAGATCAACACAAAGGCTCCATCGTCATTGGCGAGGGCGTGACCGTGACCGGTTCTTTCGTCGTGCCAGGTCGTGCGGTGATCAACGGCTCGCTGCAAGGCGAATTGCAGGCTGATGACCTGTTGGTGGGTGCTCGGGGCAAACTGGTCGGTAACGTGAAGGTTCGCAAGGCCGATATCTATGGCGAGACCCACGACACCTTGCAAGCCTCAGAGCATCTGTTGATTCGCAGCACGGGGCGCATCAGCGGCAAAGCCACCTACGGCGAGATCGAAATTGAGCGCGGTGGTTTGGTCCAAGGTTCTGTGTTGCCCGAAGGCACCCCAGTGGCCGCGCCTGTGATCGCGCCGAAGTTCCAAGCCAATGCACCGGCTGCACCGATGCAGGGCAACAACGGTGAGAAGCCTTCGGCCTAATCGATGTTGACCAACGCACGTCTTCTTGCGGCATCGCTTTGGCGTTTGCCTGCGTATGTCAAGCGCCTCTGGGCAGCTGACTTTGAAGACGTGCGCATCATCCTGGAGCAGCAAGGTGATTTGAAGTACTTTGCGATTTCCAAGGGGGTGCAGCGCGTGCTGGCCCGCGGGACCATTGTTTTTTCGGGTTCTGCCTTGGTTGTGCTGATGGGCTTGTTGGTGACTGCTTTGCTGTTGCACAGCGACAAAGCCAAGTTGGAACGATCACATCAAGAGGTCTACAGCGCCTTGTTGGGCAGTACCTACGACATGGAACTCGATCAGATCCAAAATTTGGATACCGAGCACATGCCCTTATTGGCGCAAGCCATTCGAGAACGCGATTTGGAGTTGCGCCGCTTTGTGGATTCGGCCAAGCAAAATTTGACCGAAGAAAACACCACACTCAAAAGCCGTTTGGATTCCTCTGGTTTGACTGAGAAAGCCATTCGTATCATCCAAGGCGCCGCTGCTGTGGGTGGTGGTAATCCCGATGCCGAGGAGCGCAGCGATCCCTTGCTCCGCACGGGGTTGGCAGAAGAGAGTGCAAAAAACCGTGCACTTAAGGACGTTTTGCTGGCCTTGCCTTCGACGATGCCCATGCGTGATTTCGATACGACTTCTTCGTTTGGTATTCGTAAACACCCCATTTACGGTAGCCCACGCTTCCATGCCGGTGTGGACCTGATTCCCCGCTCCGATGAGGCGGTCTATGCCGCCAAGGCGGGTAAAGTCATTCTGGCTCGTGTCCATCACAATTACGGTAACACCGTCATCGTTCGTCACGACCGCGGCATCGAAACTTTGTACGCGCACCTAGCCAATATCCAAGTCCGAGAGGGCCAAGAAGTTGGTGTCGACACGGTGTTGGGCAAGGTTGGTAGTACAGGCTCATCGACCGGTGTTCACCTACACTTCGAAGTCTCTGTTGGCGGTTATCCCGTTGATCCACAAAAAGTCATTGAAACAGCACACTATGTTCAGCAAACCAAAAACTAATACCCCCGATCAGTCCAGCGCTCCCATGACCGATGGTGAAACCCCCGGTTCTGCGGTGGAAGCGCCCCGCGCCAAGCCCTCCATCATGTCCGCGGTTCTGGATACCACCAACAAGCCCTCCGTGATCAGCGAGGGGTTTGCATTCACGGGTGAGATCAATTCTTCTGGGGTTTTGCATGTCGAAGGTCGGGCCTCTGGGACTGTGACTGCGCACAGCGTCAACGTCAGCGCTCGTGGTGAGGTTGAGGGTGAGGTGGTTTGCAACAGCCTCAACATCAAAGGGGTTTTCTCGGGCGTGGCGGTATGTGAGGAGTTGGTGATTGCCTCCTCGGCCATGGTCAAGGGCAGCATCAGCTACAAATTCATTTCTGTCGGTGCTGGCGCGAAAGTGGAGGGTGAGTTGTTCGTGAATGAGGCGGGTGCCAGCGCGCCCATGCCCACAGCAAAAGCCAACGGTTGAATGAAAAAACCAAATCCATGCAAAAAGGCCCCGTGGGGCCTTTTTTCATGGGGCATTCGAGCGTGCCTAGGCGTCTTGAGACTCCGTTTGGGACTTGCCGATGCTCGGTGCCGTTCCTTGGCGGATGGCAATCAGGGCAGAGAAAAAGCCATTGAGCCATTGGGCATTGATGGGCTTTTGACACACGATGGTACTGCTGGGTAAGCCGCCACGTTCTTCAATTTCCTCAGGGGTCATCCCCGTCAATGCCACCACAGCGGTCCCATTCGCTGCAGGTGTGGCACTCAAGGTTTTGAGCAGTTCAAAACCATCCACGCCTTGCATGCGCAAGTCGGTGATCAGCACATCGGGGCGCAGGGTGTTGAAGTCCAGCAAGGCCTCCAATGCAGAAGCCATCAAGGTGCAGTCCATGGGAAAGCCCCATTTGTCGATCATGGCCCGAATGATTTCGAGGGTGACCGAATCGTCGTCGACGATCAGGACCTTGAGTCGTGGTTGGCGAGTGCGATCAAGGCCGCCTTTGATGTTGTGTCGCTGCTGGTATTCCAAAATGGATTGCATGGAAATGCGGCGATGACCGCCACGGGTTTTCCAAGCTTGGAGTTCATTTTTTTCGACCAGTGATTGCACCGTGCCCACCGATAGATCAAGCAGTTTGGCAGCGTAAAAGGTGCCACAGTAATCGTCGGCAGTTTCGGCGGGTGTTTTGGAGGGATTCATGGGTTGTCTCTTGTAAAGGTCATTTGACACTGACAGAGACGGATTATAGGGATCTGTGATTGTTTGAAGAGAAAAATTACACAAAAAATAACTTCTATTCGGTTACATGTTAAAAAAAACAAACAAGCGAATAAATTATTTTACTACTAAAGTATTAATCATGCGATTCGCAGCCATTTCGGAATCCAGTGCTTGTCCTGAGCAGGAAGAGATGAGGGGGTTACTGGGTTGATGGGCGGCACCATCGCCTTGGCAGAAATGGCGGTATTCGCAGCGTTGATGGCTGGGCGAGCGATATGACTTGGAGCGGACTGACGTGCGCGCATTTTTTCCGCCGCCGTTTGAAGGTGGCTGACCGATGCGACTAGGGTTTGAGGCTTGACCGCAGGCGCCCAAACTTTGTCAAGCCAATCCAACAATGGCAGCCAGTGAGGCATGTCACTTTGACGAATGGCATCGGGCATGTCGAACAAGCTACCGCCGTTTTCCAGGCATGAACGGTAATGGGGGGCGTCAGGGATGACGGTCAGCAATGGAGTATCCCATTGTCCGCCTCGTGCATGCCATTCTTGAACCCTCTCGATGGGCCAA
>CAZNWS010000195.1:0-1821 GCA_964576495.1 uncultured Hydrogenophaga sp.
CGGCCCCACAACTCACCGTTGATGAAGTTGCCCAAACGCCCCGCCGCCAAACCGGTGGGCACACAAGGCGCCACAAAGTCCAGCACTTGCAAGGCGTGGCGTTGGCGGCTTTTGGCGAACCAGACCAAGGCCACGATCACGCCGAGCAAACCGCCATGAAAACTCATGCCACCTTGCCACACCGCAAAGATCTCCAAGGGGTTCGACAGGTAATAGCTGGGTTGATAAAACAAGCAGTAGCCTAGGCGCCCACCCGCGATGACGCCCATCACGCCAAAAAACAAAATATCTTCCACGTCCCTTTTCTGCCATACGCCTTGGGCGCTCAAGGCCGCAAACGGCGGGTGGTGCAAGCGGCGCAAACCCAGCGCATAAAACAGGGCAAATGCGGCCAAATAGGTCAGGCCGTACCAATGGATGGACAAGGGGCCAATGGCCACAGCCACAGGATCGATATTGGGATGGATCAGCATGGCGCCTATTGTGCCTTGGTATATTTACCCACCTCTCTTGTTTCACCCCCAACCGCAAAGCACACCATGGCCGACAACAAAGTCATTCCGATCCAGCCGATCAACCGCCGCAGCGCCAACATCACCGAAGGCAAATCCCGCGCGCCCAACCGCTCCATGTACTACGGCATGGGCTACCAGGAAGGCGACTTTGGCAAGCCCATGATCGGCGTGGCCAACGGCCACAGCACCATCACGCCTTGCAACAGCGGCTTGCAAAAACTCGCCGACGCGGCGGTGGCGGGCATCGAAGCCGCAGGCGGCAACGCCCAGATTTTCGGCACCCCCACCATCTCCGACGGCATGGCCATGGGCACCGAAGGCATGAAGTACTCGCTGGTCAGCCGCGAGGTGATTTCGGACTGCATCGAAACCTGCGTGCAAGGCCAGTGGATGGACGGCGTTTTGGTCATCGGTGGCTGCGACAAAAACATGCCCGGCGGCCTCATGGGCATGCTGCGCGCCAACGTGCCCGCCATTTATGTGTACGGCGGCACCATCTTGCCCGGCCACTACAAGGGCAAAGACCTCAACATCGTCAGCGTGTTTGAAGCCGTGGGCGAAAACGCCGCCGGCAAACTCAGCGACGAAGACTTGCGCGAAATCGAGCAGCGCGCGATTCCGGGCACCGGCTCGTGCGGCGGCATGTACACCGCCAACACCATGTCGTCGGCCTTTGAAGCCTTGGGCATTTCGCTGCCCTACTCGTCGACCATGGCCAACGTTCACGACGAAAAAGTCGATTCGGCCAAAGAGTCGGCGAAAGTCCTGATCGAAGCCATCAAGATGGACCTCAAGCCCCGCGACATCGTCACCAAAAAATCGATTGAAAACGCCGTGGCCGTCATCATGGCCACCGGCGGCTCGACCAACGCCGTGTTGCACTTCTTGGCCATCGCGCACTGCGCAGGCGTGGAGTGGACCATCGACGATTTCGAGCGCATCCGCCAACGCACCCCCGTGCTGTGCGACCTCAAGCCCAGCGGCAAAGCCCTGGCGGTGGACCTGCACAAAGCCGGTGGCATTCCCCAAGTCATGAAGATCTTGCTCAACGCTGGCCTGTTGCACGGTGACTGCATCACCATCAGCGGCCAAACCATCGCCGAGGTGCTCAAAGACGTGCCCGACGAGCCGCCCGAGCAAAGCGTCATCCACACCATCGACCGCGCCATGTACAAGCAAGGTCACTTGGCCATCCTCAAAGGCAACCTCTCGCCCGAAGGTGCCGTGGCCAAAATCACCGGCTTGAAAAACCCCGTCATCACCGGCCCCGCCCGCGTGTTCGACGACGAGCAATCCGCTTTGCAAG
>CAZNWS010000195.1:1937-3427 GCA_964576495.1 uncultured Hydrogenophaga sp.
CGCGCTCATCGGCGCCGGTTTGGGCGAAAGCGTGGGCCTGATCACCGACGGCCGCTTCTCGGGCGGCACCTGGGGCATGGTCGTGGGCCACGTCGCCCCCGAGGCCGCCGTGGGTGGCACCATCGCGTTTGTTGAAGAAGGCGACAGCATCACCATCGACGCCCACCAGCTCTTGTTGGAACTGCATGTGCCCGAAGCCGAAATCGCCAAACGCCGTGCGGCATGGAAGGCACCTGCGCCGCGATACACCCGAGGGGTGCAAGCCAAATTCGCTTTCAATGCCTCCAGCGCCAGCAAGGGCGCGGTCTTGGACGCCTATTGATGCGCCCCCGGAACCAAAGAAAAACCGTAGAATCCAACTGCTCTCGCAACCAACCTGTCAAAGGAAACCCATGAAACGCTTCGCTCTCGTATTGACCGCACTCGCCGCCGTGTCGGCCCCAGCCATGGCCAGTGAAGCCTTGGCCAAGGCCAACAACTGCATGGCTTGCCACGCCGTCGACAAAAAATTGGTCGGTCCAGCTTATAAAGACGTGGCCAAGAAGTACGCTGGCAACGCCGCCGCCGTGGCCCAGTTGGCCACCAAAATCCAAAAAGGCGGCTCGGGCGTGTGGGGTGCCATTCCCATGCCAGCCAACCCCAAGGTGAACGACGCCGACGCCAAAGCCTTGGCCCAGTGGGTCTTGAGCACGAAGTGATCTTCGGTGTGGGCTTCACGGCTCACACGATCATAAAAAAAGCCACCCTGTCGGGTGGCTTTTTCGTTGGGGCTTCTGGCCGATCAGTAAGCCTGACCCAGCTGGCTCAGGATATGCGGGTTCTCCAACGTGGAGGTGTCCTGCGTGATTTCCTCGCCCTTGGCCAGAGAACGCAGCAGGCGGCGCATGATCTTGCCCGAACGTGTCTTGGGCAAGTTCTCGCCAAAGCGAATGTCCTTGGGCTTGGCGATGGGGCCAATTTCCTTGGCGATGTGGTCGCGCAGCTGCTTGGCAATCGCTTTGCCCTCTTCGGTGTTGGGCAAGGCGCGCGTGAGCACCACGAAAGCGCAAATCGCCTCGCCGGTGGTGTCATCGGGACGACCCACCACGGCGGCTTCGGCCACCAGCTCGGTGCAGCTGACCAAGGCCGATTCGATTTCCATCGTGCCCATGCGGTGACCCGAGACGTTCAACACGTCGTCGATACGGCCGGTGATGGTGAAGTAACCGGTTTTCTCGTCGCGGATCGCGCCGTCGCCGGCCAAGTAGTACTTGCCCTTGAAGTCTTCGGGGTAGTAGCTCTTCTTGAAGCGCTCAGGGTCGCCCCAGATCGTGCGGATCATGGAAGGCCATGGCTTTTTCACGACCAAAATGCCGCCTTGGCCATTGGGCATGTCTTTGCCCGTTTCGTCCACGATGGCGGCCTGGATGCCGGGGAAAGGCAGTGTGCAGGAACCGGGCACCATGGGTGTGACACCAGGCAGTGGCGTGATCATGTGACCACCAGTTTCA
>CAZNWS010000196.1:0-3413 GCA_964576495.1 uncultured Hydrogenophaga sp.
TAGGGTGTAGAACTCGGGGTTGGGCAGCATGCCGGTGGCGTTGGCCACGCGGTTGCTCAGTCCAAAGAAGGCGGTGATCGCAGCGATGTCCCAGGCGTCTTCGTCGTCAAAGCCGTGTGCGGCCAAGGCGGCAAAGTCGGCGTCGTCGATCTCGTGCGAGCGTTCGCAGACCTTGATCGCAAAGTCCAGCATGGCGCGCTGGCGTGGGGTGATATCGGCCTTGCGGTGGTTCACCGCAACCTGATCGGCCACCAGCGGTTTTTTCTCGTAAATGCGCAGCAGTGCACCGTGCGCGACCACACAGTACAAACAGTGGTTGGCCGCGCTGGTGGCGGTGACGATCATCTCGCGGTCGCCTTTGCTCAGGTGGCTGCTGCGGCCCACGGTCTCGGGTGCCATGAGCGCATCGTGGTAGGCAAAAAAAGCGCGCCACTCGGCCGGCCGACGGGCCAAGGCCAAGAACACGTTGGGGATGAAGCCCGATTTTTCTTGGACCTCCAAGATCTTGGCTTGGATGTCGGCGGGCAGGCTGTTGAGGTCGGGCAGGGCGTAGCGTGTCATGGGCTCTCCAAATTCAAGCTTCAGTTTATCCTTGCGTGTTGTTGCAAAGCCCTTGGAGAAACCCTGTGACCCAACCCCCTACGCCTCACGACGATCAGTACCAACGCGGCTTGGCCACGCGCCGCGAGGTGATGGGCGATCCCTTTGTGGACCGCGCATTGGCCGGTACCACGCCGTTCACACAACCCATCCAAGACCACATCTCGCGCGCCGCTTGGGGCGATGTCTGGCAACGCGATGGTCTGGACCGCAAAACCCGCAGCCTCATCACCGTGGCCATGCTCACCGCCTTGGGCAAACAAAACGAACTCAAAGGCCATGTGCGCGGTGCGCTGAACAACGGCGCGACGGTGGCCGAGATCCAAGAAGTGCTGCTGCACGCCGCGGTGTACTGCGGTGTGCCCACGTCGGTGGAAGCGTTTCGCAGCGCCGCCGAAGTGGTCGAAGCCAAGCCCTGATCAACCCGTCAACAGGCGGTGCACCAAATCGGGTGTGCTGTGCGCTTGGTATTTGCGCATGAGGCGAGCACGGTGGATTTCGACCGTGCGGTGGCTGATGGCCAAAGCTTTGCCGATTTCTTTGCTGGTCAGCCCGTCCATGAGGAGAGCGGCGACTTCGCGTTCACGGGGTGTGAGGTCGGCGCTCACGGGGCGGCGTGAGCTGAGGTCTTCGAAGCTCCAGATGCCGGCGCTGTGCGGCTGCTTCGGGTCGAGGGCGCGGCCCGTGACGTGGCACCAAAAGGTCTCGCCTGCGTGGCGGCCACCCAAGCGCTTCATGATCCGGTCGTCGGCGTAGGTGCTGCCGCTGCGCAGCCAAGGCACGATGCGCTCGCCCATGCGCTCGAACTCATCCGCGCTGGGGTAGAGCACCTGAAAGCTTTGGCCCACGAGCTGATCGCGGTCGGCGCCGAACATGTCGCACAGGGCTTGGTTGCAATCGACCATGATGCGGTCGCGCGACAGCGCCAGCCCCAATGGCGCGAGATCAAAAGCCAATCGGTAATCCATGTTTACCACTAGGTCAAACTACGTATGTCGTTACGTAGTATCGTAACGCCATCGTCCTTCATCCACAGGAGTTTCCAACGTGAACAAAATTTTTCCGAGCGCCGCTGAAGCGCTCAAAGGCATCGTCCATGACGGCCAACTCATCGCCGTCGGCGGTTTTGGCTTGTGCGGCATCCCTGAGGCGCTGATCGACGCCTTGCGCGACAGCGGCGTCAAGAACCTGACCGCGATTTCCAACAACGCCGGTGTGGACGGTTTTGGTCTGGGCAAACTGCTCGAGACCCGCCAGATCAAGAAAATGATCGCCTCATACGTGGGTGAAAACAAAGAGTTCGAGCGCCAGTTCTTGGCCGGTGAACTCGAGCTGGAATTCACGCCCCAAGGCACGCTGGCCGAGAAACTGCGCGCTGCGGGCGCGGGCATCCCCGCGTTTTTCACCAAAACCGGTGTGGGCACCGTGGTGGCCGAAGGCAAAGAGCTGCGCGACTTCAACGGCGAGACCTATGTCATGGAGCACTCGCTGTTCCCAGAAGTGTCTTTGGTCAAAGCCTTTCGCGCCGATAAGTCGGGCAACTTGCAATTCCGCTTGACCGCACGCAACTTCAACCCCGCGGTGGCCATGGCCGGCAAGGTGTGTGTGGTCGAGGTCGAAGAGATCGTCGAGACCGGCACCTTCCAACCCGACGAGGTTCACCTGCCGGGCATTTATGTGCACCGCATCGTGCTGAATCAGCACCCCGAAAAACGCATCGAAAAACGCACCATCACCGAAAAAGCGGGAGTTTGATATGAGCTGGACACAAGACCAAATGGCCGCGCGTGCGGCACAAGAACTCGAAGACGGTTTTTACGTCAACCTGGGCATCGGCATCCCGACCCTGGTGGCCAACTTCGTGCCGGCCGACAAAGAAGTCTGGCTGCAAAGCGAAAACGGCATGCTGGGCATCGGCCCATTCCCCACCGAAGACAACGTTGACGCCGACCTGATCAACGCGGGCAAACAAACGGTGACCACCATCGCGGGCTCGTCCATTTTTGGCAGCGACCAGTCCTTTGCCATGATCCGTGGCGGCAAGATCAACCTGTCGATCTTGGGCGCCATGCAGGTCAGCGAAAAAGGCGATCTGGCCAACTGGATGATCCCCGGCAAGATGGTCAAAGGCATGGGCGGCGCCATGGATTTGGTCGCGGGCGTCAAGCGCGTGATCATCTTGATGGAACACGTGGCCAAGAAAAAAGACGGCACCGAAGACCTGAAAATTTTGCCCAACTGCACCTTGCCGCTGACCGGCGTGGGCGTGGTCGACCGCATCATCACCGACCTCGGTGTGATGGACGTGACCCCACAAGGTCTGAAATTGGTTGAATTGGCTGCCGGCGTGAGCCGTGAGCACATCCAGTCCAAGACCGGCGTGACCTTGATCTGAGGTCGTAAAATCGTTGCATCGACGCCCGCCTTGCGCGGGCGTTTTTGTTGAGATTTGAGGTGTGTGTGGACGCATTCTGGATTTCCACCGGTGTGGTGGCTTTGGCCGAAATGGGCGACAAGACGCAGCTCTTGGCCTTGGTGTTGGCGGCTCGGTTCAAACGGCCGTGGCCGATCGTGTGGGGCATTTTGGTGGCCACGCTGCTCAACCACGCCTTGGCCGGTGCGGTGGGCGCGGTGGTCATGGCTTGGGTGGGGCCGGAGGTCATGCGTTGGGTCTTGGGCCTGTCGTTTGTGGCCATGGCGGTTTGGGTCTTGGTGCCCGACCAACTCGATGACGATGACAGCGACACCACCCGACACCCTTGGGGCGTGTTTGCCATCACGGCGTGGGTGTTCTTCTTGGCCGAGATGGGCGA
>CAZNWS010000197.1:0-3407 GCA_964576495.1 uncultured Hydrogenophaga sp.
ACGGATTTGTTCATGGCGTTGGGCTCACTGTGCGTGAAGCATGCGGTTCATGAAAAACTGGATGCGGCCTGAGGCCTGCCCAATGTTGGGAAGATCCACCACCGCTTGTGCCAGCCGACGAAAATCGCGCGAGCCGCTGCTGCCCGGCGCCCATTCCAGCACCGATTGGTATTTTTTCTGAGCGTCTACGATCAACTCATCGGATTCAATGGTGCCGATGTAGCGCAAGGTCACTTGTAAAAAGCGTTGACTGACTTCGTTGAGTCGGGCAAACAATTTTTGTCCGTGGGCTTGGCTTTGCGCACTGTTGGGCAAGACGTAAATTTCGTCGAGCATTTCTTCCGTGGCCATGACTTTGATCAAGCCATAGGCGTCGGCAATGGACGCGGGTTGGTCGCACAGCACGACGAAACGGCGTTGGCAAGCGGCCATGATTTGCAAGACGGATGGCGACAGGCCAGCAGCCACATCGACCAATAGGTAATCCACCTCCTCGGTCAAGTCATCGAAGGTGTGAACAATGGCCGCAACTTGGCGATCGTCCAGCGCGGCGAGTTCGCGCACGCCCGAGGCACCAGGGACCAAGCCCACACCTTGGTCGGTGCGCACGATGATCTCTTCAAGCGTTTTTTCGCCACGCAAAACATGGCCCAAATTGAAGGGGGCTTGGCATCCCAGAGCGAGTTGGGCATTGGCCAAACCCAAATCGGCGTCGAGCAGCAGAACCCGGTGGCCTAGTTTGGCCAGTGCCACCGCTAGGTTGACGGTGATGGTGGTTTTACCCACGCCACCTTTGCCGCTGGCAATGCCGATGACTTGGGGGGTGCTTTTTTTATCCATACCAAACTTTGTGATTGGCCTTGTTCAAGGCGAACAGAGCATCAGGGGAGGTGGCCGGTGCCAAGGTTTCTTGTAACGGCATCATCACCAACTCTACCAGTTCGGCAGGGTCAAAAGCGTTGGCTTTGGATGACAGTTTGTCGCCGTGCCCCACCCAACTGATGGGCAGGGGGTGTGGGTCGGTCAATCGCTGCAGCAAAGCCCAGGCTTGGCTGGATTCGTCCAATTTGGTCAGGATCAAGCTGCTCCATGTGTTGGCGGGAACTTTGTCCAAACGCTGCAGCAGACTGGCCGAGGCATCGGCGTGTAACACGGCATGAACGTGGATGTTGCTCAGCTCGTGGGCCAAGGCGTGGGCGTGGGTGGTGAAGTCCAGGCCGGGCGTGTCGATGATGACGCTGTCGTGGTCTTTGAGCTCTTCTAACAGCAGCTCCAGGGTGGCCATGTCTTTGGCGCGGTAGGCATCGACGCCGGCTTGTGTGGCGAGCAGCTGCAACTGACTCCAAGCACCGGCACGGGTGTCGCTGAAGCTGATCAAGGCCACGCGCTCGCTGTGCAGGTTTTGAGCGGTTTGGCGAGCCAAACGCGCGCACATCAGGGATTTGCCCACGCCGCTGGGGCCGCACAGGGCGTGAACGCCTCGCCAGTCGGGGCCGGTTTGCGCGGCGGGTAGGTTGTTGATCAAGGTGTCGCGAATCAAGCCCAAGCCTTCGGTGGGGTTGTCGCATGTCCGCAATGCATCGGCCAACAGGGCTCGCAAGCGGGCCGGTACACCGGCGTCTTGCATGGCTTGGGCCATGGCCTGCATACCAGGGGGAAGGCCCAACTGAGTTTGCCAAGCTTGCAGTTGTTGGGTGCGTTGGAATTCTTGGCGCAGCATTTGGATTTCTTGGCGCACCATATCGACGATTTCTTTGCCGCGCAGTTGTTGCTCTTGTGCGCTGAGTTCACTGGCGCTGACGGCGGGCACCGTCATTTCGGGTTCGATACGACCGCTCAAGGTGTCCTGCATGGCGTCTTCAAAGGTTTTGAAGGCCATGGGGGCGGCTTGTTGGGCCGAAGCGCTGTCCGAGGTGTGAACCCGAATATCTTGAGGCTTGGGGTTGCCCAACAAATCGCTTGCGCTGGGGGCAATGTCGGCCGCCACGATCAATTCGGTTTGGCCGTTGACTTGGGAGGACGAGATGACCAAGGCGTCGCGTCCGTACAAAGCGATGGCTTTGTCGTGAGCGCTACGGGCGTCGCGGGCGAGGATGCGTTTGAGTTCCATGGTGGTCTCTTGGACTTAGGGTAGGGGTTTTTCGGCAACGACGGTGTTGATCACCTTGACGGCTTGCTCGTCTGGAATTTCGCTATAAGACAACACGGTCAGGTCGGTCACGCGGTGGCGCACCGCACGAGCCATCCAGGCGCGTATGGCGGGGGCCACGACCAAAACGGCGGGAAATCCATCGTTTTCCACGGCACGGGCGCTGTCGCGCAGCGCGCTGAACAAACGCTCAGCCAAGCCGGGCTCGAGCACCACGCCATTGGCGCCGTTGTTTTGTTGGATCACGTTGTGCAGCAATTGCTCCAGACCGGGATCCAAGGTCATGACGTTGAGTGTGTCGCGGTTTTCCAGCAAGTTTTGCACGATCATGCGCCCGAGCTTGGGACGAACCAAGGCGGTGAGTTGGTCGGGGTCTTGCGTGCGCGCGCTGGCTTCGGTCAAGGCTTCGACGACGGAGCGCATGTCTCGGATCGGCACGCTTTCGCTCAGCAGGTTTTGCAAGGTGCGGGTGACCACGCCCAAAGACAATTTGCCTGGCACCAACTCTTCGACCAGCTTGGGCGATTTGGCGGCGACTTTGTCGAGCAATTTTTGGGTTTCGTCGTGGCTCAGGAGCTCAGAGGCGTTCTCGCGCAGCACCTTGTTGAGGTGGGTGGCGATGGCGGTGCTGGGGTCGACCACGGTGTAGCCCAAGGTTCGGGCGTAGTCGCGCTGCGAGGGGTCGATCCAGACGGCTTCCAGGCCAAACGCAGGTTCTTTGGTTTTGATGCCTTCCAAAGCGCCGTAAACCTTGCCTGGGTTGATGGCCAGCTCCCGGCCCACCATGATGTCGCCTTTGCCGCGCACCGTGCCGTTGAGCACAATGTGATACGTGTCGGGGTTGAGGCTCAAGGCGTCGCGGATGCGCACGGCTTGCACCAAGAAGCCCAGTTCGGCGGAGAGTTTTTTGCGCACGCCTTTGACGCGGTTCATCAACTGGCCGCCCGTTTCGGGGTTGACCAAGGGGATGAGGCCATAGCCGATTTCCATGCCGATCAGGTCGACTTGCTCGACATCGTCCCAGTCCAGCTCTTTGGGGGCATCGGTTGGGGAGGCCACCGTGGGGGCTGGGTTGTCATCTTGGATTTGCTTGCGCAAGGCCATGAAGCCGATACCGGCCGTGGCAAACGCCAGCAACAAGAACATGAAGTGGGGCATGCCGGGCACCACGCCCAGCAGCGCCAAAATGCCGGCCGAAATGAACAAGGCTGAAGGGTTGGCCAATTGGCTCGTGGCCTGCTCGGCCATCGTCTCTGAG
>CAZNWS010000198.1:0-3363 GCA_964576495.1 uncultured Hydrogenophaga sp.
GGCTCGACCTTCACCGCCCCCGAGGCCATGCGCATCGGCGTGGTGGCCTGCGGTTATGCCGACGGCTACCCGCGCCACGCGCCCACGGGCACGCCGGTGCTGGTCGGCGGTGTGCGCACCCGCGTCGTGGGCCGGGTCAGCATGGACATGATCACCGTGGACCTCGCGCCGCTGGAGGCCGCGGGCGTACCCGTCGGCGTGGGCACCGAAGTGGTGCTTTGGGGGCGCGGCAGCGATGGGGCGGTCTTGCCGGTGGACGAGGTGGCGCAGTCGGCGGGCACCATTGCTTACGAGCTCTTGTGCGCGGTGGCGCCACGGGTACCTTTCGCGGTAAACGGCGCGTGATTTGACATACCCCAGGGGGTATATGTTAGACTCGCCTTCACAGGAGAGTACGGACCATGTTTTCAGTTCTGATCAATCGCCAGCGTCGCACCAGCGTCATGGCAGCAGCTTTGTTGGTGGTGGGCGCGTTGGGTGCTTGCTCCAAAGGCGAAACACCAGCAGCACCGACCAATGGGCCGCAAGTGCCCGCCATGGTGGTTGGTCAGAGCCGAGCGGTGGCCGGCTTGTTGCTCGACGGCAGCTTGCAAGCCGTGCAGCAAAGCGTGTTGTCGGCGCAGGCCAGTGGACGAGTCGCCCAATTGTTGGTGCAAGCCGGTGACCCGGTGCGCAAAGGCCAAGCCTTGGCCGTGATCGACGACCGTGCCACCCAAGCGGGTGTGTCGCAGTCACAAGCCAGCTTGGCGCAGGCCGAAGCCGAACTGGCCAACGCCCAAGCCAACGAAGCGCGCGTGCGCGATTTGCACGCCCAAGGCTTCGTGGCCAAAGCCGCATTGGAAACCGCCCAAGCCCAACTCAAAGCCGCCCAAGCCGGCGCCGCGGCCGCGCGTGCCGGACAAACCCAATCCACCTTGGCCCAAGGCTTCACCCGCGTGAGCGCACCTTACGACGGCTATGTCTTGCAAACCCACGTCGAGGCCGGTGTGTTGGCCATGCCCGGCACCCCCATCGTGACGGTGTATGCCCCACAACCCATGCGCGCCGAGGTGCACGTGCCCGCCAGCTTCCAAGCCCAAGCCGTGGCCGCCCAGCGCGTCGAGGTGCAGTTGCCGGGGGGCGAGACTTGGGTCAAGCCCACCGAGATCAGCAACGCCAAGGCCGCCGACCCAGTGTCGCAAACCGTGTTGTGGCGTTTGGACTTGCGCCCCAGCGACACCCAAAACCAAGTGCCTGGGCGCAGCCTGAAGGTGCGTTTTGTGGGTGCGCCGAATGAAAGCGCCGCCGCACGATTGGTCATGCCCAGCAGCGCGGTGCTGCGCCGAGGCGAATTGACAGCGGTGTATGTGGTCAGCGAGCCGACCGAAGGCCGTGCGCAGTTTGTGTTGCGTGCGGTGCGCGTGGGCCCAACCACCGCCGACGGACAGGTGGAGGTGTTGACCGGTCTTCGTGCGGGTGAGCGCGTGGCCTTGGACCCTGTGCGTGCTGGCTTGGCCGGTGCGGTCCCCGTGGCGCCTTGAGGGTTGAACCATGAAACCCAACCAACCCGCTTCAAACCCGTCCCAGCCCAGCGCTGAGCCTTTGGGCTTCTCGGGCTCGGTCGCGCGCCAATTCCAAGCCAACGCCATCACACCGTTGTTGGCCATCGTGGCCATCTTGTTGGGCTTGTTTGCGGTGATCGTCACGCCGCGCGAAGAAGAGCCACAGATCAACGTGACCATGGCCAACGTCATGATCCCCTTCCCCGGGGCATCGAGCGCCGACGTGGAAAAAATGGTCGCCTCACCGGCCGAGCAGGTACTGTCGCAAATCCAAGGTATTGAGCACACCTATTCGGTGTCGCGCCCGGGCGTGGCGGTGCTGACCGTGCAATTCCAAGTGGGCGTGCCACGCACCGAAGCGCTGGTGCGCGTGTACGACGTGCTCAACGCCAACCAAGACTGGTTGCCCAGCGGCTTGGGGGCTTTGGCACCCATCGTCAAGCCCAAAGGCATCGATGATGTGCCTGTGTTGGCCGCCACCTTGTGGAGCAAAGACGCCAGCAGTGCCCAAGAACTGGAGCGCGTGGCCCATGCGGTTGAGACCGAACTCAAGCGCGTGCCAGGCTCGCGCGAAGTCAAGACCATCGGGGGTCCAGGACAAGCCGTGCACGTGTGGATCGAGCCCGGACGCTTGCGCGAACGCGGCGTGAGTGTGCAACAGCTGTACCAAGCCATTGGCTCGGCCAACCAAGCCATGCCTTCGGGCACGGTGGTCAACACCACGCCCGCAGCGGGCGAGCCCGGCATGCTGAGCGTGCAAACGGGCGAGTTTTTGCGCGACGCGCAAGACGTGGGCGACATCGTCGTTGGCGTTAACCAAGGCCGCCCCATTTATTTGCGCGAGGTCGCGCGTGTAGAAGCCGGTGCGCAGCAACCCGTGCGCTACGTGTGGTTCACACCCGGTGCGGCCAGCGGTTGGGGTGCTGACGTGCAAGGCAGCAGCTACCCGGCGGTGACGGTGACCGTCACCAAAAAACCCGGCGAAAACGCGGTCGATGTGGCCGCGGGCGCCGCCGAGCGTTTGAACTTGTTGAAAAACACGGTCATCCCCGGCAACGTCGAGGTGGAGATCACCCGCAATTACGGACAAACCGCCGCTGAAAAAGCCAACAAACTGATCCAGAAACTGATTTTTGCCACCGGCAGCGTGATCATCTTGGTGGGCTTGGCGCTGGGCCGCCGCGAAGCGGTGATCGTGGGCGCGGCGGTGGTCTTGACCTTGACCGCCACCTTGTTCGCCAGCTGGGCCTGGGGCTTCACGCTCAACCGCGTGTCGTTGTTCGCGCTGATTTTCTCGATCGGCATTTTGGTGGACGACGCCATCGTGGTGGTGGAGAACATCCACCGGCACCGACAGTTGTCGCCGGGTGAGCCGCTGAGCGTGATCATCCCGCGTGCGGTCGACGAAGTGGGTGGGCCCACCATCTTGGCCACCTTCACCGTGATCGCCGCGCTCTTGCCCATGGCTTTTGTGTCGGGCCTGATGGGCCCGTACATGAGCCCCATCCCGATCAACGCCAGCATGGGCATGGCCTTGTCTTTGGCGATTGCGTTCACCATCACGCCTTGGTTGGCTTTGAAGCTGACCAAAACCGATGGCCACGCACACGCAGCACCCAGCAAGATCACCGAGCTGCTGCAAAACACCTTCACCAAAACCCTCACGCCTTTGCTGCACAGCGAGCGCAAACGCTGGCAATTGCTCGTCGGCATCTTGGGCGCTTTGGTGGTGTCGGTGGCCCTGACCTTGGTGCCCTCGAGCTGGGTCGGGGTGGTGCTCAAGATGCTGCCCTTTGACAACAAGAGCGAATACCAAGTGGTG
>CAZNWS010000199.1:0-3344 GCA_964576495.1 uncultured Hydrogenophaga sp.
TAGATCGCGTTGAGCGGACCGAGGCCCATCGACACCGTGGGGAACTGCCAGAACTCTGGCATGAGTTTGGGATGGGGGTAGCTGGACAAACCGTTGCCGTCCACCTCTTGACGGAAGTTGAGCAACTGCTCTTCGGTCAAGCGACCCTCTAAATATGCACGAGCGTAGACGCCGGGTGACACGTGGCCTTGGATGTACAAACAGTCGCCACCGTGGTTTTCGTTTTCAGCGTGCCAGAAATGGTTAAAGCCCGCACCAAACATGTGGGCTAGTGATGCGAATGAGCCGATGTGACCACCGAGGTCGCCACCGTCTTCGGGGTTGTGGCGGTTGGCTTTGACGACCATCGCCATCGCGTTCCAGCGCATGTAAGCGCGCAGGCGCTCTTCAATCTCGATGTTCCCGGGGCATCGAGCTTCTTCGGTGGGTTCAATCGTGTTGACGTAACCGGTGGTGGCCGAAAACGGCAAATCGATGCTGTGCTGGCGGGCTTCCTCCAGCAATTCTTCGAGCAAAAAGTGGGCACGCTCAGGACCCACTCGCTCAATCACACCGGCCAATGCGTCTTTCCATTCGCGGGTTTCTTGGGTATCCACATCGAGTGGGATGTGTTGTGATGATGGATCAATGCCCGACATGCTGGTCTCCTTTGTAATGGCCGATGTTCAAAAATTCGGTGTTGTCAGTATGTCACAAGACCTGTATTTTTTCAAGATGTGCTTTTCATTTTCATATTAAGAAATTTAAAACGGTCTACCAAGTGTGCTGAAGGCCCTCACGTAGACTTGAGCCCATGAAAGAGCACAAACAAGATCGACGACGCAGCAATTGGTGGACGGGCTGGTGGCGGCGACTTCCACCTGCGCGACAAGACCGCTTCGCGACCCTGGGACCTGTGTTGGCCGTGTTTGTGTTCATGGCCGCGATCGTCGTCTCGATGACCTATCTGCGCATCGATGAACTGGAGCGAGAGCAAGAGACCGTCGCCCGCGACGTGGAGTACGCCCAGCAAAGCATTCGCTTACGTTTGTTGGAGCGCCAAGAGCAGTTCATGCGCATGGCACGCGACACCAGCACTGAGGCCATGGACATCGACGCTTTCGAGTTCGAAGCTGAGTCCATGGTCAGCCGATACCCCGAAATATTGGCCGTGTCTTGGGTGGACGCTGGGCGTGTGGTCAAAGCCACCTACGTGTCACCCAGTGCACCGCTGGGTATGCAGCGCATGGTGGGGCAAGTCCTTGAAGAAGGTGAAACCAACGGATCTTATGACGCCGCCAAAGAACTCCAGCAACCGGTGTATTCCAAACCGATGGCTTACAACCCGAATGCCTACAGCTTTATTTTGCAAGTGCCTTTGATCGAACAGGGCTTCGTGAAGGGCTCGATCATGGCCGAATTCAGCATGGACGGCTTGATGCGCTTTGGCATACCACCGGAAATATCGGCCCGCTACGCCTTGGCGCTGCAAGACGATCAGCAAAACATCCTGTCTGGTCATCTGCCCATGCTCGATGCCCTTTACCGCTGGGTGCCTTGGACCCGACAACCGCTGGAATACAGCGTGACGGTGACCCCAATTGGCAACGGATTGGTACTCAAGGCCCAAGGCTATAGAACCTCACAAGACATCGTGGGCAGTGGATTTTTTTGGATCCTGGGATCCCTCAGTGGATTGACCATCTGGATGCTGATCGGCACCTGGCGCCACACCCGCAAACGCATCCAGACCCAACAAGCGCTGTACAACGAGACCAACTTTCGCCGTGCCATGGAAAACTCCATGCTCACTGGCATGAGGGCACTGGACATGCAAGGTCGTATTTCCTATGTCAACCCCGCATTTTGCGACATGACTGGCTGGACCGAGAGTGAATTGGTGGGGCAAACCGCCCCATTCAGTTATTGGCCTGAGGAAGATCAGGAATACTTACAAGCCCGTTTGGAAGACGAGTTGCAAGGGCGAACTACCCCGGGTGGATTTGAAGTGCGGGTCAAAAGACGTGACGGCGTGCTGTTCGATGCGCGCATGTACGTCTCTCCTTTGATCGATCCGAAAGGGGTTCAGACGGGGTGGATGACCTCCATGACCGACATCACCGAGCCCAAACGCATCCGAGAAGAGTTGACGGCCTCCTATGAACGCTTCACCACCGTCTTGGAAAGTTTGGACGCAGCCGTGTCAGTGGCACCGCTGGGCAAAAGCGACCTGCTGTTTTCGAACCGCCTATACCGCCAATGGTTTGGGCCTTTGGGTCGTGGTCACCTGAGCCTGATTGAGCAGGCCGGCAACTTACCGGTCACGCCGCAAGAACACGACGACGACGTCGACGCCTTGGTGGGGATACCGACCGAGGTCATCACCGAAGCCAACGCCGAAAACGCGGAGGTGTATGTGGCGGACTTGGACCGCTGGCTGGAGGTTCGCACCCGCTACCTCACCTGGGTCGATGGACGTCTTGCGCAGATGTTGATTGCCTCTGACATCACCCCGCGTCGCAACGCCGAAGAGCAAGCTGCCCGTCAAGCAGAGCGAGCGCAGTCCGCCAGCCGACTCATTACCATGGGTGAGATGGCCTCCAGCGTGGCACACGAACTCAACCAACCGCTCACGGCCATCAGCAACTACTGCACCGGCATGATCTCGCGCATTCAAGGTCAACGCATACAGCCCGACGAACTCTTGGGGGCATTGGAAAAAACCGCCAAACAAGCGCAGCGGGCCGGTCAAATCATTCAACGGATTCGGTCATTCGTCAAACGCAGCGAGCCCAACCGAACCCCATCGGATGTGCTGCAAATGGTCAATAACGCCACCGAATTGGCCGATATTGAACTGCGCCGACAACAAGTTAGATTGGTGCCTTACATAGCCGCTCGTTTGCCCACATTGGTGGTAGACCCGATCTTGATTGAGCAGGTGCTCATCAACCTGATCAAAAATGCGGGCGAAGCGATCGCCCAAGCCGATCGGCCAACGGGCAAACGGCTGGTGGAGTTGCGTGTGGGCCCCAAACGGGAGGACGACCAGGACGTGGTGGAATTTGCCGTCCGTGATTCGGGCAAAGGCGTTCCAGACGACATGATTGAACGGATATACGAGGCCTTCTACAGCACCAAGGCTGAAGGGATGGGCATTGGCCTGAAATTGTGTCGAAGCATCGTCGAATCGCACAACGGCCAGATGAAAGTTCAGAACCTCTACAATGGCAATGAGGTAGTGGGTTGCTGCTTCAGCTTCTGGATCCCGGTGAATTCCCGCAGCGTGTTGACGCCCAATTGACTCCCATCGTGGTTGTTGAAGGACAAGAATGAGTTTGATTCCTAAAAAAGGAACGGTCTAC
>CAZNWS010000200.1:0-3333 GCA_964576495.1 uncultured Hydrogenophaga sp.
CCCGCATCAACCAGTAAATGTTGCCCCTTGGCATCCCAAACTGTGATCACGATGTCGCTGATGTCTGCGTTACCTAAGCTCCCCGCACTGGGGCTTTTGTCGATGTTTTCGGTTCGACTGCCTGCCGATCGCTCACCCAGTTGCAAGACGCTGTGCTGAACTTTTCGAGCCAGATGAATCATTTGTGTGTCGAACAATTCATTGACTTCGTGTTCGGCCCGGTTGATCGAAAAAAGCAATGCCAACAACCAAGCCGCAGGTGCGGCGATCGATAAATAGATCAGCAGGCGTTTGTGTAAGCTCATGAAAGCAAACTTTCTGTGCCCAAGACATAACCCACGCCACGGATGTTGCGCACGATGTTGGGGTGAATTTTTTTGCGCAGGTGGTGGATATGAACCTCCAGTGCGTTGCTTTCGGGTTCGGTGTCTCCCCAGTCGTAGAGCTTGCTTTGCAGTTGTGATTTGCTCCAAACTTTGGTGGGATTCATCAAGAACGTTTCCAGCAAGTTCATCTCACGACGGGTCAAGTCAATGGTTTGTTTTTGCCAGCGTGTGACTTTGGTCACCGGGTCGTGTTCAAGACCAGCGTGGGTCCATAGGGCTTGTTTTTTTCCTTGTGAGCGCCTGAGCATGGCGCGCAACCGGGCAGCCAGTTCATCAATGGCAATGGGTTTGATGAGGTAATCGTCTGCGCCGCTGTCCAGACCAGAGATCCGATCGTCCAAGCCATCTCGGGCGGTCAAGACCAGCACCGGTGTATCTCGTCCCGCTTGGCGCCAGCGCTGCAGCCAAGTCACACCGTCATCGCCCGGCAAACCCAAATCCAAGATCACAGCATCGTAATCGGTATCGAGCATGGCGCGATTGGCTTCGTTACCCTCACCAAAGCAGTCCACTACGTGACCGTGTTGCCGAAGCCCGCTGGTCAAGGCGTTTCCTAAAGCCAAATCGTCTTCCAAAATTAAAAGCCGCATCTTGATGAAATCCCAAAAACTCGTACCGATCTTGGCTTTGACATCTTAAATTGAACTTAAGCTGGCTGTTGCAAAATACCGAAGTTACATCGTCTCCATCATTGCCAATGACCCCCCCTTTTCGTTCTCAATCATCTCAACCCAAATGTCTTGGGTTGTTGGATTTACTTCGTCCTTTATGGCGAGCCTCATTGGCATTTTTGGGTGTGATTTGGCTTTCCCGTATGGGTTTGGCTGTTTGGCAATGGGAGCGTGTGTCGCAGACCGAAGCTTTGGGGGCTTTGATGCTTGCGGCTCTGCGTTTTGATGGGGTGATGTTGGGCATGGTTTTGGTCATCCCCGCCACACTGGGCCCTTGGTTTGGATTGCGCAGCTCTTGGGCCAGCGTTTGGTCTCGTTTTAGTTTGTTGTGGTTAACCACGGTGTTCGTGCTCATCTTATTCATGGAGTTGGCCAGCCCAGCCTTCATTGCTCAATACGATGCTCGTCCCAACTTTTTATTTGTGGAGTATCTGCACAACGTTCAGGAGGTGGGGCAGACGCTGCTTAAAGCGTATCCCATGCACCTTTTGGTGACGGCTTTGATCATGCCGGTATTGACCTGGATGTTCTGGCGATGGATCCGTGATGCCACCCCATTGAACCTACAGTCGCCTGTGTTCTCGATGGCGCGTTTGATGGGAGTTCTCTGCGTATCCTTGTTGATGTTTGTGCTGATGGTGGTCCTGGCCCGCGGGGCCCTGGGCCACCGACCAGCCAATCCCGCAATGGCGGCGGTCACTTCAGACCATTGGGTCAATGAGTGGCCCATGCCTTCGCTCTACACCGTGGCCTATGCCATTTACCAAAACGCCCGAAACGAAGATGGTGGGGTTGCCTATGGCTCTCTGCCCCAAGATCGGGTGGTGGCCTTGGTTCGGGAGACCACCGGCTTACCGGCGACGGTGTTCACGGATCCAAACAAACCCTTGTGGCACTTGCGCAGCCCAAGGCAGACGCGCGAGCGTCCTGTGAACTTGGTGATCGTGTTGGAGGAAAGTTTGGGTGCTGAATTCGTGGGTCGTTTGGGCGGTTTGCCCTTGACCCCCAACCTGGACCGATTGGCCGATGAAGGCATCTGGTTTGAACAACTTTACGCCACCGGCACCCGTTCGGTTCGTGGCATTGAGGCGGTGATTGCGGGTTTCCCCCCAACCTCGGTGGAAGCGGTGGTCAAACAACCCAAGGCACAGCGCGACTTTGTGACCGTGGCCAGCGTGCTCAAAGCGCAAGGCTACGACACGCGCTTTTTCTACGGTGGCGAGTCGCACTTCGACAACATGCGAGGCTTTTTCTTGAACAACGGGTTTTCTCAAGTGCTGGACCAAAACGACATGACCCAAGCGGCGTTTGTGGGTACTTGGGGTGCCAGCGATGGGGATGTCTTTAATGCGGCGCACGAGGTCATGATCAAGGCGCCCAAAGATCGGCCGTTCATGAGCTTGATCTTTACCTCATCAAATCACTCGCCGTTTGAGTTTCCTGAAGGTCAATTCGAGTTGTACGAGCAACCCAAAAATACAGTCAATAACGCAGTGAAATACGCCGATCACGCGTTGGGTGCCTTCATCGCGAAAGCCAAGACCGCCGACTATTGGCGCGACACCGTGTTTTTGGTGATCGCCGACCACAATTCCCGCGTGTACGGCGACAGCGACTTTCCGGTCGAGCGCTTCCACATCCCCGCTTTGCTGTTGGGCGGGCCGGTTAAAACGCCACAAAAAGTGCCCATGCTGGCCAGCCAGCTCGACATTTTGCCCACAGTGATGGGTGTGATGGGCATTGAGGCGCAGACCCCTTGGATGGGCCGCGACCTACTGGATCCGACGCTGAGCACCCGCTTGGCGGGACGCGCCATCATGCAGTTTGACCAGTCACAGGCTTACCGCGAGGGCGATGCCATGGTGGTGTTGTTTCCCGGCGCTGCGCCCAAAACCTTGCACCTAGAGCAGGGCCGCTGGGTGCGTGGTCCGGAGGTACCGGGTTTGGTGGACAAAGCCTTGGCCCACGCCTTGTATGCCAAGTGGGCTTACGCCAAAGGATGGCACCTGCATTGAGTGACGTTATTGCAAATAGGTTTCACCACCAAGCCCACAACGCAGCCAACCACACGCCACCACACAACAACAGACTCAACAACACGGCCGCGCTGCCCAAGTCTTTGGCCCGTTTGGACAGATCGTGCCATTCGGGTCCGATGCGGTCGATAGCGGCTTCTATAGCGGTGTTGAGCAACTCCGTCACCATCACGAACACGACCACGGCGATCAGCATCGCGGTTTCCATCCAGTTCGCACCGATCACAAAAGCCAAGGGCA
>CAZNWS010000201.1:0-3316 GCA_964576495.1 uncultured Hydrogenophaga sp.
ACCTTCATCGAGGTGTCGGCGGCCTCGGAACCCGAGTTGCAAAACAAGACCTTGTTCAAGTCACCGGGGGCCATGCCCGCGATCATGTCGGCGGCGCGAAAAGCCTTGTCGTTGCTGGCGCTGAAGGCCGTGCCGTAGTCCAGGGTGTCGAGCTGCTTTTTGATGGCCTCGTTGATGGGCTTTCGGTTGTGGCCCGCGCCCACGCACCACAGGCTGGAGATGCCGTCGATGACTTGGCGACCATCGTGGGTGGTGAAATGCATGCCGTCGGCCGCCACGAAGATGCGGGGGTCGTTGGCGAAGCTGCGGTTGGGGGTGAAGGGCAGCCACTGGCTGTCCATGCGGATGTCGTTAAAGGCCATGGTTGAAAGTCTCCAAAAAATCGATTTTTCAACATTCTGACATCCCGCCCTAGGGCGCGCCTAGCCGAGCAAACCCGACCCCACGGGCTTCCTGCGACAATTCATGCGCCATGAACCCTGCTTATGTATTGACCCTTTCCTGCGCCGATCGCCCCGGCATCGTGCACGCCGTCTCTGGTTTTTTGCTCCAACACGGCGGCAACATCGAAGAGGCCGCGCAGTACAACGACCACGACACCGGCTTGTTTTTCATGCGTGTGCAATTCGCTTGCACCAGCCTGAGCCCCGAAGCTTTACGCACGGCCTTGGCCGAGTTCGCCCCCAGCTTTGGCTTGCGTTGGACCTTGCACCCATTGAGCGAACCGGTGCGCACCGTGTTGTTTGTCAGCAAGGAAGGCCACTGCCTTAACGACCTGATGTTCCGTTGGAAAAGCGGCTTGTTGCGCTTGGACATTCGCGCCATCGTGAGCAACCACCGGGACTTCTACCAACTCGCGGCCAGCTACAACGTGCCCTTCCACCACATCCCCGTGACGGCAGCCACCAAGGCACAGGCCGAGGCCAAGCAACTGGAGGTCATTCGCAGCGAGGGCGCTGAGCTCGTGGTGCTGGCGCGCTACATGCAAATCCTGAGCGACGATCTGTGCCGAGAACTCTCGGGCAAAGCCATCAACATCCACCACAGCTTCTTACCCAGTTTCAAAGGCGCCAAGCCTTATTACCAGGCGCACGACCGTGGGGTCAAACTGATTGGTGCGACCGCTCACTACGTGACGGCCGACTTGGACGAGGGCCCCATCATCGAACAAGACGTGGCGCGTGTGGACCACAGCTTGACGGTCGAAGACCTCACCGCGATTGGCCGCGACACCGAAAGTCAGGTGCTGGCGCGTGCCGTGAAGTGGCACAGCGAACACCGCGTGCTGCTCAACGGCCACAAAACCGTGGTCTTCAAATAAATACCATGACGATCCGCATCCCGCCCATCCAATGCTTGCTCACTTTTGAAGCGCTGGCGCGGCTGCGCAGCGTCACCCAAACCAGCGAAGAACTGTGCGTGACCCCCAGCGCGGTGAGCCACCGCATCAAACAGCTGGAGCAGATCATGGGGGTCAAACTGTTTGGTCGCGCCGATTTTTCGCTCACCACCGAGGGCAGCGAATACCTCGCCCATGTGCGCGATGGCCTGAACACCTTGCAAAAATTCCCCACCACCGCCATGGCCCCTGGTCGGCGCAAATTGCGCTTGGCGGTCACCCCCACCTTTGCGCGCTCGGTGCTCATGCCAAGGCTCAAACAATTCGGTGAGGCCTACCCCGAGATCGACCTCACGCTGCAGGTGAGCATCCCATTGCTGGATGTGGTGGCCGAGGACGCCGACCTGACCGTGCGCTTTGGCACCGGCCGCTACGCTGATATGGAACACGTCTGCCTGATCAAAGATGACGTAACGCCCATGGCATCTCCCGCATTTGTGCGCGAGCATGGGCCGTTCGACAGCACCGAAGACCTAGAAGGCTTGCCCCTGCTGCGCAGTCCGCTGGAGCCTTGGCGCACCTGGTTCGCCGCCCACGACTTGGATTGGCCCGAACCGACCGAGGGCTCGCAATTCAACGACATCGGCCTGATGTGCGACGGCGCAGCGGCGGGCATGGGCGTGGCGCTCTTGCGCCTGAAATTGGCCGCTCCTTGGCTGGACAACGGCACCTTGGTGCCCTTGTTTGACCGCCGCGTCCCGAGCCCCCACGCGCACTACCTGTGTTGGCGCACGGGCACCATGGACCGATGGGAATGTGCGGCTTTTGCCGAGTGGCTCAAAAAGGCCCTGGTCTGAACCCCACGGCTTTCAAGCAAGTTTGAAAGTTTCTTCACGCCAGCGCCAAGGCTTTGGCCTAAACTGACTGGCATGAACGCCCCCAGCCCCGAATTCGCTCCCCACGAACGCGCCCGTCGCCTCACCGAGGTGGTGCAAGCCTTGCAAGCGGTCTTGCCCGCCCACGCCTTGCTCTGGCACAACGAAGACACCGTGCCTTATGAGTGCGACGGCCTGACCGCCTACCGCCAGCGGCCTCTGGCCGTGGCCTTGCCCGAGACCGAGGCCCAAGTGGCGGCTGTGCTCAAGGCTTGCCATGAGCGCGACATCCCCGTGGTGGCACGCGGCGCGGGCACCGGCTTGTCGGGCGGCGCCATGCCCCACGCCATGGGCGTGACGCTGTCCTTGGCCAAGTTCAACCAGATCGTGCGCATCGACCCCGAGTCCCGAACCGCCGTGGTGCAAGCCGGTGTGCGCAACTTGGCGATTTCCGAGGCCGCCGCACCGCACGGCCTGTACTACGCACCCGACCCGTCCAGCCAAATCGCCTGCACCATCGGCGGCAACGTGGCCGAAAACTCGGGCGGTGTGCACTGCCTGAAATACGGCTTGACCCTGCACAACATCTTGCAGGTCAAGGGTTTCACCATGGACGGCCAAGCCGTGACCTTTGGCAGCAACGCCCTGGACGCGCCGGGCTTGGACCTGCTGCCCGTGGTCATCGGCAGCGAAGGCATGCTGGCCGTGGTCACCGAAGTCACCGTCAAGCTCGTGCCCAAGCCCCAGTTGGCGCGCTGCATCATGGCCAGCTTTGACGACATGCGCAAAGCCGGTGACGCCGTGGCCTCGGTGATCGCCGCGGGCATCATCCCCGCCGGCTTGGAGATGATGGACAAACCCATGACCGCCGCCGTGGAAGACTTTGTGAAAGCCGGCTACGACCTCAACGCCGAAGCGATTTTGCTGTGTGAGAGCGACGGCACACCCGAAGAGGTGGAAGAAGAAATTGGTCGCATGAGCGACGTGCTGCGCAACGCGGGCGCCACCGCCATCGCGGTGAGCCGCGACGAGGCCGAGCGCCTGCGCTTTTGGAGCGGGCGCAAAAACGCCTTCCCCGCCAGCGGCCGCATCAGCCCCGACT
>CAZNWS010000202.1:0-3312 GCA_964576495.1 uncultured Hydrogenophaga sp.
GAATGGCGTCCCTTCAAGATCGAAGCCTACTTCTTCATCACCCTCGTTTATTTCTTGTTCTGCTTTGCCATGTCCCGCTACAGCCTGTGGGTCGAGAAGCAATTGAGCGCCAGCAAGGCGCGTTGAAAGTCCCAATATGACTGAACCCATCATCCGTTTTGACAAAGTCAACAAGTGGTACGGCAACGACTTCCATGTCTTGCGCGACATCGATCTGAGCGTGGCCAAAGGCGAGCGCATCGTGATTTGCGGACCTTCGGGTTCGGGCAAGTCCACCCTGATTCGCTGCATCAACCGCTTGGAGGAGCACCAGCAGGGTCATCTCACCGTTGACGGCATCGAGTTGACCGACGACATCAAGGCCATCGACCAGGTTCGCAAGAACGTGGGCATGGTGTTTCAACAGTTCAACCTGTTCCCACACCTGAGTGTTTTGGAAAACCTCACCCTCTCGCCCATGTGGGTTGGGAAAATGCCCAAAAAAGAAGCCGAAGAAAAGGCCATGGCACAGCTCGAGCGCGTGCGCATCGCCGAGCAAGCTCACAAGTACCCGCTGCAGCTCTCCGGTGGTCAACAGCAGCGCGTGGCCATTGCCCGTGCCTTGTGCCTCAAGCCCAAGATCATGCTGTTCGACGAGCCCACTTCGGCGCTGGACCCTGAGATGATCAAGGAAGTGCTCGACGTGATGGTGGAGATGGCCGACCAAGGGATCACCATGATTTGCGTGACCCACGAAATGGGTTTTGCCAAGGCCGTGGCCGACCGCGTGATCTTCATGGACCAAGGTCAGATCGTCGAGCAAAACACGCCCGAAGAGTTCTTCAACAACCCGCAAAACGAGCGCAGCCGGGACTTCTTGTCCAAGATCCTGGGCCACTGAGCCGTGGCAGACGCCGCGCGTGAACTGCAAGCCCTGCGCTCCGCGTTCGAGCGGCTGCGCAGCGGCGAATTGTCGGCCCACGCTTTCACTGAGCAGGCCGCTTCTCTCAGCGCCCTCTTCGCGGCGCTGCCACCGCGTTTCCTAGAGGTCTGGCAATACCTCATGACGCGCCTGGAATCGGGAGCGCTTTTCGACGCCGAGAGCTGCTCCTTCAGCCAGAGCGACTTGAACGAGAGCATCCGACTGTGGTTGATCAAGGCGGGCGAGCCCATCGCAACGCCCGTTGAAAGGTCTTTGGGCTGAGCTGGGAAACCTTTGGGGATTCCCGGTATCATGGTTTGCATGGCGTATTGGCGTGTTCTTCTGTTGTGTTTGGCTGTGCTGCTGCCGTGGCGCAGCACGCTGGCCGTCACCATGGAGATGACGCCCACCCACCACAGCGCGCCCGCGGCGATGGACCAAGCACCCTGCCCGCATCACGCCAACGCGAGCGATCAGGGCAGCAACCCCGATGACATGGCCGATCACGCCTCGTGTGACGTTTGCCATGTGCCTGCCTTGAGCGCCGATTTGCGCACAGTCACCGCCTCCCACGCCCAGCCCATCGAGCCACCACCCCTCAGTGAGCGGTTTGCCAGTGTCGTCGTGGCGCAGCACCACAAACCCCCGATCTCAACCTGACACCTTGCCTGGTTTGACCCAGGTGCCACTGCGCGCCTGGCCTTTGAGTGTCACCGGAGATCCACATGAACCCCCTTTTTCGCGCCACGTGGGTGGCGCTGGTCGGCTTGGCGGGCCTGTTGGCCGCGGCTCATGCCGAAACCTTGAGCACCGCGCAAGCCTTGGAGCGTTGGCGAGCGGCCAACCAAGCGGTGGGCGAATTCCCCCGCGGTCACATTGACTTGCTGCGTTGGGAGCAAGCCCAATCACCCGCCAGCGCCACCCCGACCGCCATCGATCCACTGGCTTGGCCCGACGTTTGGCGCAGCATTCAACGCCAGCGGGCCGACTGGGTGTTGCCACCGTCGGCCAACGCCTGGGAGCGCCGTCAAGCACAACGCCAATGGCTGACGCTGCAGCAGCAAGCCCAGCGCGCCTGGGCCAACGCCATCACCCAACAGGCGCTGCTGCGCGTGCAAGCCGAGCGCGTGCACGCCGCGCGCACCGCACTGAGCTTGGGCGAACGCATGGTGGCGCTGGGGCATTGGAGCGCGGCGCGCGGGATACCCGTTGAGCTGGCCCATGTTCAAGAAGCCGCCACCGAGCTCGCGCTGCAAGCCCAAGCCCAAGCGGCGTTGGAAGCACTGGCCGACCTGATGGGCGTCAGCGGTGCCGAAGCCTTGGCCACCTTGTCCAAGCGTCTGCCCCAACAACTGGCCCAGCCCAGTACCGTGACGGCGTTGCCCAACGCCGAAGCCTTGGCCATGCAACAGCGGCCCGAGATGCGCTGGCAAAGTGAGGCTGTGGCCCGAGAGATCAATGCCATCGGCGAGGGTCAATGGCGCGCCTGGGCGCAAGCGCGCGACGCGCTGCTGCAAGGCCAAATGGAGGGTCCACCGCAATGGCCCATGGGCACCGTGCTGGGCGACCATGCGCTGAACAAGGCCATCGCGGCCCGCGCAGCCTGGGAGCGCAAGCAACGGGCATTTGCCAGCACCGTGCGGCAAGCATGGCAGCAATTGGATCGGGCTCGAAGCTTGGATGTGCTCATGCACGAACAACGCCTGCCCTTGCAACAACAGGCCGAACAAGAAACCCTGCTGCGTTACAACGGCATGCTGCAAAGCACGTGGGAGCTGATCGATGCAGCACAAGCGCGTCTGAGCGCACAAGCCGATGCACTGCAAGCTCGACAAGCCCATTGGCTGGCCCACGCCGATTGGCACATCCTCCTGGCAGGTGGCGACATCGAATTGGCCAGCCCCCCTGTACCCGCTAACGAGCGCGGCAGTGCCGCCCAAGGACACTGAACATGAACGACATCCCCAACCCCCAACGCCGCCGCTTTTTGGGTGGTGCCGCGCTGGCCGCCACGGTGGCCACCGCCGGTACCACGGTCGCCCGATCGGCCTTGGCCGCCCTACCCGAAGCACCGATACAAACCAGCGCCGACACCCAAGCGCCTTGGACGCCACCCGGTGTGACCGGCGCGGGTCGCCCCTACAACCCGGTGGTGACCCTCAACGGATGGACCTTGCCTTGGCGCATGAAGAACGGCGTCAAAGAATTCCACCTCATCGCCGAACCCGTGGTGCGCGAAATGGCGCCCGGCTTTTTGGTGAACATGTGGGGCTACAACGGCCAGTCGCCCGGCCCCACCATCGAGGTGGTCGAAGGCGACAAGGTGCGCATCTTTGTCACCAACCGTTTGCCCGAACACACCACCATCCACTGGCATGGCCAGCGCCTGCCCAACGGCATGGACGGTGTGG
>CAZNWS010000203.1:0-3305 GCA_964576495.1 uncultured Hydrogenophaga sp.
CCACCACCGCCATGAGCGTGGTGGTCGCTCCCTTGGACGCCGAAAGTCCAGCGCTGCTGTCCATCGGGGCCCATCGGTCGATCAACCCCGCCTCGGTCATGAAGTTGGTCACCACCTACGCGGCTTTGGACCTGCTCGGACCCGAATACCGTTGGCAAACCGGCTTCTACACCACCGCACCGCTGGAGCGCGGGGTCTTGCAAGGTGATCTGTATGTGCGCGGCGGTGGCGACCCCAAGTGGGTACTCGAGCGCATCCAAGCCGATTTCGCGGCGCTGCAAAACCAAGGTGTGCGCGCCATCGCGGGCGACTTGGTGCTTGACCACGGCGGCTTCGATGTGCCCAGTAAAGCGCCGGGCGACTTTGATGGCGAACACCTCAGGCCTTACAACGTCACCCCCGATGCGCTGTTGGTGAATTTCAAATCGGTGCTCTTGCACTTCACGCCCGATCCCATTGCCGGTGTGGCCCACGTGCGCAGTGAGCCACCCTTGGCGGGCTTGTCGGTGGACGCGAGCGTGCCCCTGACCACCCGCGCCTGTGTCGATTGGCGCACCCGATTGCAAGCGGATTTTTCCGACCCCAACGCCATTCGTTTGTTGGGCAGCTACGCCCAGGCTTGCGGCGAGCAGGTCTGGCCGGTGGCCTACCAAGACCCAACGAGCTATGCAGCGCGAGCGCTCGAGGGCTTGTGGCGACAAAGTGGTGGGATCTTGACAGGCCGTGTTCGCACGGGCGCCACGCCCACCGGTGCGCGGCTGCTGTTGGCGGCCGATTCGCTGCCATTGCGAGACATCATCGCCGACGTCAACCAATTCAGCAACAACGTGATGGCGCAACAGGTGTTCCTGAGTTTGGCCACGCCCACCCCAGGCGCGCCCCCTCACATGAGCGAAATCTCCGGGCGCAGCGCTTCACCGCCGGTGGTGGCCGGTTTTGAGCGTTCGCGCGAGGTCTTGGCGCGTTGGTGGACACAAACGTTTGGTTCGGGCGTGGCCGCGCCGGTGGTGGACAACGGCTCGGGGTTGTCCCGTCAAGAGCGCATCACACCACAAGCGCTCATGCACCTGCTTCGCCACGCCGCTCAACACCCCCAAGCCTTGCCGTTTGTGCAGTCACTCTCGGTGGCGGGCGTCAACGGCACCACCCGGCGCATGGCACAACGCCCCAACAGCCTGGCCAATGGCCGGGCGTGGATCAAGACCGGCACGCTGCGCGACGTGGCGGGCATCGCAGGTTATGTGGACACGCGCACGGGTCAGCGTTTGGTGATCATCGGCTTCATCCACCACGAGCGCGCCAACCAAGGGCGTGCGGCCCTGGACGCTTTGTTGGAGTGGGCCGCCGAACAGCGGCTGTGAGTCCTCAGGCCGCGGCGCGTTGCAAGCGGTCGCGCACGCCGTCCCAGTCTTGGCCTGCGGGCGGGGTTTGTACCCAAATCGTGTGGCAATCGGGCGCGTCCAAACGGCGCAGCACCGCGAACACGTCGTGAGCACAGGTCGCCGCGTCGTCGGGCATGCGCTCAACGCGCACACCGGCCGGCACGGCCACACCGGCCTGGGCGTAGACCGCCACACGCGCGGGCTCGGGCTCGGCGCGCAAGGCCTCGGTCAAAACGCAAGCGTCGGCCAAACGCACGCGCGCTTGGGGCGCGTAGTGCGAGGCCAATGAACCCGAGACGCGCGGGGCTTGCGCATCGCGTTCGCGCACCGGCAATCCGCAGGCTTGGCTCAAGGCTTGGGCAGTGATCATGCCGGGGCGCAAGAGCACGGGCTCGCCGCGCGTGGCGTCCACGATGGTCGACTCGATGCCCACGCGGCAAGCGCCACCGTCCACGATGATCAGCTCAGCTTCGCTCAAGGCCTCAAATTCGCTGGCCACGTGCTCGGCCGTGGTGGGGCTCACACGACCAAAGCGGTTGGCACTGGGTGCGGCCACGCCCCAGACACCCCAGCGCTGCGCGGCCAAGAGCAAGGCTTGTGCCGTGGGGTGCTCGGGGCAGCGCAGGCCCACGCTGGCATGACCGCCGGCCGCGGCCGTGGCGATACCTTCGCGGCGCGGCAAGATCAGCGTCAGCGGACCGGGCCAAAAAGCCTGCATCAGGGCCCACGCAAACGGCGGCACGTCGTGCGCGTAGCGGCCCACCAAGGCCTGCCAAGCCGCTTCACCCGGCGCTTCGGGCGCTGGGATGTGCACGATCAGCGGGTGGTCGCTGGGTCGGCCTTTGGCCGAAAAAATGCGCGCCACGGCGGTCGGGTTATCGGCGTCGGCCGCCAAGCCGTACACCGTTTCGGTGGGCATGCCCACCAAGCCCCCAGCGACCCAATGCCGCGCCGCCGCCTCGAAGGTGGCGCGCTCGGGGGGCCAGCAGCGCAGGCTCATGCGGCCAAGGCCTCGAGACTGGGCAAACCCAAAATCGCCAAGGCCTGTTCGGTGGTTTGGCGCACCTGCGCCACGCTGGCGCCGGTGATGTTGAGGTGGCCCATCTTGCGCCCAGGGCGGGCGCTGAGCTTGCCGTAGAGGTGCAGGTGGGTGCCGGGCAAAGCCAGCACTTGGTCCCAAGGGGGCGTGGTCGCTGGGGCGCTGGCGTCGCCTTGGGGCCACCACAGATCGCCGAGCAGGTTGATCATGGTGGCCGGGCTGTGCTGCACCGGCTCGGGCAGCGGCAAGCCGACCAAAGCGCGCACCTGCGCTTCGAACTGCGAATAGCTGCAGGCGTTCTGGGTGTAGTGGCCGCTGTTGTGCGGGCGTGGCGCCATTTCGTTGACCACCAAGGTGTCGCGGCCCGTGCCATCGTCGACCACAAAATACTCCACGCACAACACGCCCACATAGCCCAGGTGTTGCGCCAACGCGCGTGTGCTGGCTTGGGCGCGTTGCGCCAACGCTGGGTTGACCGCGCCGTCGTGCACCTCGGTCAGGGCCAAGATGCCGTCGCGGTGGGTGTTCTTTTGCACCGGGAAAGCCACGGTTTGGCCATCGGCGCCGCGCGCCACGATGACCGACAACTCGCTGCGCAAAGCCAAACGCTGCTCGAGCACGCAGGGCACCTGCCCCAAACGCTGCCAAGCTTGTGCCAGTTCTTCGCGGGTGTTGACCCGCGCTTGGCCCTTGCCGTCGTAACCCATGCGCGAGGTTTTGAGGATGCCGGGCAAGAGCGCATCGGGCACGGCCGCGAGCTGCTCGGGGCTTTCAATGGCGGCGAACAGCGCTGGGCGCACACCGCTGACGCCGGCACAGGCGTTGAAGTGGTTTTTTTCTTGCACCCGGTCTTGCGCCACGGCCACACAAGCGCCGTTGGGGGC
>CAZNWS010000204.1:0-3256 GCA_964576495.1 uncultured Hydrogenophaga sp.
GCCTCCAGCCGGCGCAGCGGCTGCGATTTGGGAAGCCGTTGAGGCCGACCTGGACCTGGCCATCTGCATCACCGAAGGCATCCCCGTGCGTGACATGCTGGAAGTGCGCAACAAGATGAAGGCCAAAGAAGCCAAAGGCGGCAAGAAAACCTTGCTGTTGGGCCCGAACTGCCCCGGTTTGATCACCCCCGACGAAATCAAGATCGGCATCATGCCCGGCCACATCCACCGCAAAGGCCGCATCGGCGTCGTGTCTCGCTCGGGCACTTTGACCTACGAAGCCGTGGCGATGTTGACCGAAGTCGGCTTGGGCCAGTCCAGCGCTGTGGGTATCGGTGGCGACCCGATCAACGGCCTCAAGCACATCGACGTCATGAAGGCCTTCAACGACGATCCCGACACCGACGCCGTCATCATGATCGGTGAAATCGGCGGTCCGGACGAAGCCGAAGCTGCACAGTGGTGCAAGGCCAACATGAAGAAGCCGGTCGTCGGCTTCATCGCTGGTGTCACCGCTCCTCCCGGCAAGCGCATGGGCCACGCAGGTGCCCTGATCTCGGGTGGTGCCGACACGGCCGATGCCAAGCTCGCCATCATGGAAGAGTGCGGTTTTGTGGTCACACGCAACCCTTCAGAATTGGGCAAATTGCTCAAGGCCCAGTTGAAGTAATTCAACACCGGCAGCGGCCGTTGTTCGGGCGGGTCATGTGACCGGCTCGCTCAACGGCCGAACTGTTTGTGCTCGTGCCCCTGACACCTGTTTCCAGCAAACCTTGGTGGCAAAGAACCGTGGTGGTGCTGTTGCCGGCTCTGCTGTGCTTGGGCCATGTGGTGGGTTGGTGGCCCATGGGTTTGGTGCAGCGTTTGGACGGCTGGGTGCACGACCAAGTCGTCGAAATGACCGCGCCTCACCAAGCCGATCCTCGGGTGGTCATCGTGGCCATCGACGAAAACAGCTTGGCCGATTGGGGCCGTTGGCCCTGGCCGCGCCAACGCATGGCCGAGCTGATCGAAGCCTTGTTTGAAGAGCAAGGGGTGGCGGTCGTGGGGCTGGACATGGTGTTTGCCGAACCCGATCCAGGGGACAAGCGCTTGGCCAAGGCCTTGAACAACCGGCCGGTGGTTTTGGGTCAATACTTCACCAATGAGGCGGACGCCCGACGCACCGGCGTCTTGGGGCCACGTTTGCCCGGTGACCCCATAGAGCCACACCCTTTGAACGCTTGGACGCAATGGTCGGCCTATGGCGCGAACCAAGCCGTGCTCACCGCTGCGGTGGCCAGCACCGGGCATTTCAATGCCTTGCTCGACACCGATGGGGTGGTTCGCTCCGTGCCGGCCGTGGTGGAGCACGAAGGCCAATGGCACGAAGCTCTGGCTTTGGGCATCTATCGGCGTTGGAAAAATTTGGCGCCATGGCGTGTGCAGACGATGCCATGGGGCGCGGCGCATGCCGTGCAAGCCTTGGTGCCGGCAGAAGCCGATCAGCCGACTTGGACCCTCGGTGAGCGCGCGGGCTTGGTGGTGCCTTTCCGGGGCGCACCCAGAACGGTGTTTGAACAGGTCTCGGCCAGTGATGTTGGCAAGGGACGATTGGCACCACAGTCGCTGCAAGGGGCGGTGGTGTTGGTGGGAGCGACGGCGCCCGGTCTGATGGATCGGCAAAGCACCCCCATGGGCATCAATGTGCCTGGCGTGGAAATTCACGCCCATATGGTGAGTGCTTTGATGGACGGTCGAATTTGGGTCCGCCCCGTGTTTGCCCCCATCGTTTCGGCTTTGACTGTGCTGGCGATGGCTTTGGGGGCTTGGTGGTTCATACCGCGCTTGGGCTGGCGTGAAACCTGGTTCATGGCCTTGGCGTTTTGGGGCACGTTGGCCGCCGCCGCGGCCGCCGTGTGGACGAACTTCGGCTGGGTGATGCCTGTTTCGGCCGTGGCACTCATGGTGTTGCTCATGCTGCTGCTGAAATTGGCCTGGGGCTTTGCTTGGGAGTCTCAAGCCCGTGGCGTGGTTTGGCAATCGCTGCGGCGTTATTTCCCAGCCCAGCGGTGGGAGGCCATGCGACGTGCCACCGACAACCCCATGCAAGCCCCCTTGATGGAGCGAGAGCTCACGGTCATGTTTTGCGATTGGCAGGGATTCACGGCTTTGGCCGAACGCGTCACACCGCAGCGGCTCCAAGATTTGCTCAACCACGTGCTGAGCCTCATCACCGAGGCCATTGAGGCCCAGGGCGGTACGGTGGACAAATACATGGGCGATTGTGTGATGGCTTTTTGGGGGGCGCCCGAACACAACCCCCACCATGCCCGTGATGCGGTGCAAGCCGCCATCAACATCCTGACCCAAATCGAGCTCAATACAAGCCACGAACAATACCCAGAGTTGTTGGGTTTGGGCGTCACGATCGGTATTCACACCGGCACCATGTTGGTGGGTGACATGGGTTCGACCCACCGTCAAAGTTACACTGTCGTCGGTGATGCAGTCAATGTGGCCGCGCGTTTGCAAAGCCAATGCGCCGACCAAGGGGTTCGGGTCTTGGTCAGTGCCAGCACCGCCCGCCAAACCCCTTTGGTCGATTGGACGGCCTTGGGCGAACTCAGCCTCAGTGGCCGCCAACAAGCGGTCGCCATCTACACCCCATTTGTCATTAACCAACCGGAGCGTCGCCCATGAAGCGCAATCAACCCCGTGGCTTTACTTTGATCGAATTGATGGTCGTCTTGGCCGTCATCGGTATTTTGGTGGCAGCCGCCCTGCCCGCTTACCAAGATTACACCCGCCGTGCGCGCATGGCCGAAGTCATCAACGCCGCCAGTGCCTGTCGCACCACCATCACCGAAGCGGTGCAAACCGCATCGGGCACTCTGCCGGCTGCAGGTGCTTGGGGCTGCGAAGCCACCGCACCGAGCCGTTATGTGTTGGCCATTGAGACCGATGCCAGCGGTGCCGTGCGGGTGAGCACCAACGTGGTGGACCAAGGCGCCATCATCCTCAAGCCCTTTGGCGCCGATAACCAAGCGATCAGCGCCAACAGCGGTGGCATTGCGCGCTGGGACTGTGGCCCTGCCAGCACCGACGAGGCCTTGAACAAAGCCTTGCCGTCCAGCTGCCGCGTGAGCGGTTTGACTTTCGGCAGCTGATCAGGACGCAGGAGTGGCGGCCACAAAGCTGCCGCTCTTGCCACCGTGTTTTTCCAGCAGCGTCACATCGCTGATGGTCATGCCACGGTCCACGGCTTTGCACATGT
>CAZNWS010000205.1:0-3222 GCA_964576495.1 uncultured Hydrogenophaga sp.
TCCAAGCCCACCAGCAACAAACCGCGCGCGGCCAAGTCCGGGCCGATGGCCTCGGCCACGGCGCGGTTCTCGTCGCTCAGCGGCTGCGCCACGCCCTTGCCGCCCGCGGCCAGGTTGCCGCGCACCTCGCTGCCTTGCGGGATGCGCGCCAAACAAAAGGGTGCTGGCACACCACCGATGATGAGCACGCGCTTGTCGCCTTGCGCGATCTCGGGCAAGTAGCGCTGCACCATCACGCTGGTGGCGCCGTTTTGGTTGAGCGTCTCGGTGATGGCGCCCAGGTTCATGCCGTCGGCACCTACGCGGAAAATGCCCGTGCCGCCCATGCCGTCGAGCGGCTTCAAGATGATGTCTTGGTGCTCAGCGTGAAAGGCCCGGATCTCGGCGGCCGAGCGCGTCACCAGCGTGGGCGGCGCATACGACGCAAACTCCATGAGCGCGAGTTTTTCGGGGTGGTCGCGCAAGGCGCGTGGGCTGTTGAACACACGCGCGCCTTCACGCTCGGCCTGCTCCAGCAGGTGCGTGGCGTAAAAAAACTCGCTGTCAAACGGCGGGTCTTTGCGCATGAGCACCGCGTCAAACGTGTGCAGCGGCTGGCGCGACTCGCCCAGCACCTCGTACCAAGCCTCGGGCTGGCCCGTCAGGCGCAGTTCACGGCAGGTCGCGCTGACCACCTCACCGCGTCGCCACGACAGGGCGTCGACCTCGGCCACATGCACGCGCAGGCCGCGGCGTTGGCACTCGCGCATCATGGCGAAGGTGCTGTCTTTGTGGATTTTGAAGCCGTCCAAGGGATCGGCAATGAAAAGAATGTTCATGGCTGTTGCTTTCGGAGTCCGAGCTGTTGCACGCCCAGCGCCAAGGCGCCGGCCACCACACCCCAAAAGGCCGAGCCGATGCCGGCCACGACCACGCCGCTGAGGGTGACCAAAAACGTGATGAGGGCCGCTTCGCGGTGGGCGTCGTCTTTGAGCGCGGTGTGCAAACCACCGCCGATGGACCCCAGAAGCGCCAAGCCAGCGATCGCCAACACCAAGGCCGACGGGAAGGCCAAGAGCACGCCGGTCACGGCCGCGCCCACCAAACCGATGGCGATGTAGAGCGCACCACAGACCACCGCCGCGGTGTAGCGCTTGGCCTTGTCGGGGTGCGCCTCTTCGCCCATGCAAATGGCCGCGGTGATGGCGCTCAGGTTCAAGGCAAACGCCCCAAAGGGCGCGAGCACCAAGGTCGCCAAGCCGGTCAGGGTGATCAGCTTGGAGATCGGCATGTCGTAGCCCGCGCTGCGGATGGCCGCCACACCGGGCAGGTTTTGTGAGGCCATGGTCACCACGAACAGCGGCAAAGCCAAGCTGATCACCGCACTCCAGCTGAACTCGGGCGCGGTGAATACCGGCACGGCCCAGTCCACGTTCAGCGCCGAGGTTTGCAGCTGGCCTTGGCTGCTCACGGTCAGCACCGCCACCAGCAAGGTCAGCGGCACGGCGTAACGCGGCACCCAACGCCGACCCAACAAATACGTCAACAGCATCAGCACCACCAAGAGCAGCGCGTCGTGCGCCGCCCCAAAGGCTTGCAGGCCGAAGCGCGCCAACACCCCCGCCAGCAAAGCCGAAGCGATGGCCACCGGGATGCGGTTCATGACGCGCTCAAACCAACCCGTGGCGCCCGCCAAGACGATGAGCACGGCGCACACCATGAAAGCGCCCACGGCCTGCGCCATGGAAAACCCACCGGCCAAACCCGCGCTGGCCAAGACCGCCGCACCGGGCGTGCTCCACGCCACCATGACCGGCTGCTTCAAGATCAACGACGGAAGGGCCGAACACAAGCCCATGCCCAAGCCCAGCGCCCACATCCACGACGTGATTTGCTCGGGCGTGGCACCAAAGGCTTGCGCGGCCTGGAAGACGATGGCCACCGAACTGGTGAAGCCCACGAGCACAGCCACAAAGCCCGCGGTGGCGCTGGACCAGCTCAGGTCGCGCAGCAAGGTGACGCTCATTCGTAGACTTCGGCGTCGGGGTCGGTGGCTTCCATCTCGTAGCTGGCCGCAAGCATGGCCAAACGGCCGATGACGCCGTACATGTAGAAGCGGTTGGGCACGCTGGCCCCGGGCTTGGTGCCAGGTTGAGGCCACTGCGTGCTTTGCTCAAAGGCCAAGGGCACGAAGCTCGAACCCGGGGCGTTGAGGTTTTCGTCTTGGCGACGTTCGGCGTGCACCCGGTAAAAACCGCCCACCACGTAGCGGTCCATCATGTAGACCACCGGCTCGGCCACGGCCGCGTTGATGCGCTCGTTGGTCAGCACCCCTTCTTGGATGATGACCTCGCTCACGGGCTGCTCGGAGTCGCGCCCGGTCATGTCGGCCTTGGCTTGGTCGGACAACTGGTCGAGGTCTTTGACGTCGCGCACCGTCAGCACGCGGTGCAAGGTGTCGATGGCGTTGTCGGCCTTGATCACCACGAACGGTTTGTCGGTGATGCCGTATTCCTTGTACTTGCGGCGGATTTTGCTGAGCAAGGCATCGACGTTGGTGCGCAAACAATCCATGCCAGCAGCTTGGTTGAAATTGACCTCGCCGCACTGGTTGAACATGGGGTTGATGAGCCAAGGGTCCATGTCGAGCAACTTGCCGAAGCGCTTGGCCACCTCTTCGTAGGCTTTGAAGTGCTGGTGTTTGCGGCGTGTGGCCCAACCCGCGTGCAAAGGCGGCAAGAGGTACTGCTCGTGCAGGTCCTCCAAAATGCCCGGCACGCCTGCGCTCAAATCGTTGTTGAGCAAAATCGTGCAGGGGTCGAAGTGTTTGAGCATCAAGCGGTGCTTCGTGCGCACCAAGGGCTCGAGCGTGATGGACTCACCGCCGGGCAAATCGATGGTGGTGGGCTCATTGATCTGGTTGGACAGCGAACCCAAGCGCACATGCAACCCCGCTTGGTGAAAGATGCGCTGCAACTGCACCAAGTTGCTCAGGTAAAAGGTGTCTTGGGTGTTCTCGGGCACCAGCAACAGGTTGCGCGCTTCCGGGCAAATTTTCTCGATGGCGGCCATGGCGGCTTGCACGGCCAAGGGCATCATCTCCGGCGTGAGGTGGTTCCAGCCGGAAGGGAACAGGTTGGTGTCCACCGGGGCGAGTTTGAAGCCCGCGTTGCGGATGTCCACCGCCGAATAAAACGGCGGCGTGTGTTCCATCCATTCCAAACGAAACCAGCGTTCGATGAC
>CAZNWS010000206.1:0-3217 GCA_964576495.1 uncultured Hydrogenophaga sp.
GGAGCAGAGCGCAGGCCCAGCCCAGGGCCGCCCGCTGTTCGTCATCGAAGCCGACGAATACGACACGGCTTTTTTCGACAAACGCAGCAAGTTCGTGCACTACCGCCCTCGCACAACCATCATCAACAACCTCGAGTTCGATCACGCCGACATTTTTGACAACCTCGCGGCCATCGAACGGCAATTCCACCACCTGCTGCGCACCGTGCCCGGCAGCGGTCGTGTCGTGGCCAATGGTTTGGAAGAAAGCATCGACCGTGTGATCCACCAAGGGTTGTGGAGCACCTTGCGCACCTTTGGCTCGGCGGTCAGCGACTTCCGCGCCGAAGGCGAGCCACACGACTTTGCGGTGCTGCACTCCAACCAAACCGTGGCCCAGGTGCGCTGGTCACTCAGCGGTGTGCACAACCAACTCAACGCCCTGGCGGCGATCGCCGCTGCCGATCATGTCGGTGTGGCGCCCGCCTTGGCGGCCGAGGCTTTGGGGCAATTCCAAAATGTGCGCCGTCGCATGGAGGTCTGCGGCACCGTGGCACGCCCAGGTGGTGACATCACGGTCTACGATGATTTCGCGCACCACCCCACCGCACTGCGCACGACGCTCGACGGCTTGCGCCGCCGGATTGGACCCAAAGGGCGAATCTTGGCGGTGTTCGAGCCGCGCAGCAACACCATGAAGCTCGGTACGATGAAAGCGCAGCTCCCTTGGAGTTTGGAGTCGGCCGACTTGGCGTTTTGCCACAGTGGCGGTTTGGACTGGGATGCGGCGCAAGCACTGGCATCCATGGGCACACGCGCCGAAGTGGCCGCGACCATCGACGCCTTGGTTGAGCGGGTTTGCACACACGCCCAGGCAGGCGATCACATCGTTTGTATGAGCAACGGTGGCTTTGGCGGCATCCACGCCAAGTTGCTCAAAGCCTTGGTGCGCTAAATAGGGGGCACGCTGCCCCAGCTCATGAGCGGGCCGCGATCACGGCCTGTGACAACACCTCCAAAGCAGCCAAAGAGTCGTTCCAACCCAAACAGGCATCGGTGATGCTTTGACCGTAGGTCAGGGTATCCACACGGTCTTTGCCGGGCGTGAATTTTTGTGCGCCTGCTTGGATGTGGCTCTCGATCATGACCCCAAAAATGCTGCGCGAACCGTCGCGGATTTGACCTGCGATGTCACGCGCCACATCGAGTTGTTTTTCGTGTTGTTTGCTGCTGTTGGCGTGGCTGCAATCCACCATCAGACGCGACGGCAACTTGGCGACAGCCAAATCGGCCACAGCGTTGGCCACACTGGCTGCGTCGTAATTTGGGGCCTTACCGCCTCGCAAGATCACGTGACAGTCTTGGTTGCCCTTCGTCTGCACGATCGCGACTTGACCGTTTTTGTGCACCGACAAAAAGTGGTGGCCACGCGCCGCCGCTTGAATGGCATCGGTAGCGATTTTGATATTGCCATCCGTCCCGTTTTTGAAACCGATGGGCGCCGACAGGCCTGAGGCGAGTTCGCGGTGCACCTGGCTCTCGGTGGTGCGCGCACCAATTGCGCCCCAGCTGATGAGGTCGCCGATGTACTGCGGGCTGATGACGTCCAAAAATTCGCTGCCCGCAGGCAATCCCAAGCGGTTGATCTCGATCAGCAACTGGCGCGCCATGCGCAGGCCTTCGTCGATGCGGTAGCTCTCGTCCAAGTAGGGGTCATTGATCAGACCCTTCCAACCCACGGTCGTTCGGGGCTTTTCGAAATACACGCGCATGACGATTTCCAGACTGTCGGCGTATTGGTCGCGCAGGGGCTTCAAGCGGCGCGCGTACTCAATGGCGGCGGCTGGGTCGTGGATAGAACAAGGTCCGATGATGACCAACAGTCGATCGTCTTGGCCGTGCAAGATCCGTGAAATGCGCTGACGGGTTTGCCCAATCAGTTGTTCAACGGGCGTACCCGCAATAGGGAAAAAACGGATGAGGTGCTCGGGCGGGGGCAACACGGTGATGTCCTGGATGCGTTCGTCGTCGGTGCGGCTGGTCTTGTCGGCGGGACGCGAGTAGGCGCTGTCGCTGGCTGGGGTGGTGTTCATCGGGTTCTCCTGAAAAAATCAATCGGTGGGAAGGTCGAAAAAAAACCGCCGGGCGGTGGGGCCGGCGGTTTGATCGAGGTGGGGTCTTTGCTTACAGCATCGCCTCTCGTCCGCCGGGGACTGAGAACCAAAAATAAAAAGCAAAAAAAGCGATGCGTTGCATGAGATTCACTGTAGCACAAGCCAGCCTACAGCCGGCTGACATCACAAAAAAGGGGCTCAGGCCGTACCGCCCACGGTCAAACCGTCCACACGCAAGGTGGGCTGGCCCACACCCACGGGCACGCTCTGACCCTCTTTGCCACAGGTGCCCACGCCCGAGTCAAGCTTCATGTCGTTGCCGATCAGGGTAACCTTTTTGAGAGATTCTGGACCGCTGCCGACCAAGGTGGCACCCTTGACCGGGTATTGGATTTGGCCGTTTTCCACCCAATAGGCTTGGCTGGCCGAAAACACAAACTTGCCCGAGGTGATGTCGACCTGGCCACCACCGAAATTGGCTGCGTACAGACCTTTTTTGATGCTGCCGATGATTTCTTCAGGGCTCTTGTCGCCGCCGAGCATGTAGGTATTGGTCATGCGCGGCATGGGCACGTGGGCGTAGCTCTCACGGCGGCCGTTGCCCGTGGGCTTGACACCCATGAGGCGCGCGTTGAGTTCGTCTTGGATGTAGGCACGCAAAATACCGTCTTCGATCAATACGTTGCGCTGCGTGGTGTTGCCCTCGTCGTCGATGTTGAGCGAGCCGCGGCGGTCGGCGATGGTGCCGTCGTCGAGCACCGTCACGCCCTTGGCCGCCACGCGCTGGCCGATGCGCCCGGCAAACGCGCTGGAGCCTTTGCGGTTGAAGTCGCCCTCCAAGCCGTGACCCACCGCTTCGTGCAACAACACACCAGGCCAGCCATTGCCCAACACCACCGTCATCTCGCCTGCGGGTGCGGGTCGGGCGTCAAGATTGATGAGCGCGGCCGACACGGCTTCTTGCACATAGGTCTCGACCATGCCGTCATCAAAGTAGGCGAGGCCAAAGCGGCCACCGCCGCCAGCGCTGCCCACTTCGCGGCGGCCGTTTTGCTCGGCAATTACCGTGACCGACAAGCGGATCAAGGGGCGCACATCGGCGGCCAAGGTGCCGTCGGCGCGGG
>CAZNWS010000207.1:0-3206 GCA_964576495.1 uncultured Hydrogenophaga sp.
CATTCGCCACGGCTTTGGCCTCTGGCTGCAGCCCATCACCCAAGCCCAAGGCTGGACGCGCGAGACCTTTGCGCTGGCCCTGGCGATTCAAAACCTGTCTTGGGGCGTCTTGGGCATCTTCGCGGGCATGGCCGCCGACCGGTTCGGCGCGTTCAAAGTCTTGGTCGTGGGGGCGGGCCTGTACGCCTTGGGTTTGTCGGGCATGGCGCTGAGCACGGACTCGCTGAGCTTCGCCCTGACCACGGGCGTGCTCATCGGCGCGGCCCAAGCCGGCACCACTTACGCCGTGGTGTATGGCGTGATCGGCCGACAAATATCGGCCGACAAACGCTCATGGGCCATGGGTGTGGCCGCCGCAGCGGGCTCGTTTGGTCAATTCTTGATGGTGCCCGTTGAGGGCTGGCTGATCAGCAGTTGGGGCTGGCAAGAGGCCCTGTTGATCTTGGCCGCCGCGGTCTTGTTGATCGCGCCCTTGGCTTGGGGCTTGCGCGAGCCAGGCTTTGCGGGCAGCGGTCCGGTCCAGCGCGAGCAGTCCATCGTGCAAGCCTTGCGCGAGGCCTTTCGCTACCGCAGCTTTCAGTTGCTGATGGCGGGCTATTTTGTGTGCGGCTTCCAGGTGGTGTTCATCGGCGTGCACATGCCCAGCTACCTCAAAGATCACGGCTTGTCGCCCCAAGTGGCCAGTTACGCCCTAGCCTTGATCGGTTTATTCAATGTGGTGGGCACTTACGCCGCGGGCAGCTTGGGTCAACGCATGCCCAAACGTCACATCTTGGCCTTCATTTACGCCAGCCGATCCCTGGCCATCACGCTGTTTTTGTGGGCGCCCTTGACACCCATGAGCGTTTACCTCTTTGCCAGTGTGATGGGCGTTTTGTGGCTCTCCACCGTGCCGCCCACCAATGCCGCCGTGGCGCAAATTTTTGGCGTGGCCCACCTGTCCATGCTCAGTGGCTTTGTGTTCTTCAGCCACCAAATCGGCAGCTTCATGGGGGTGTGGTTGGGCGGTTATTTGTACGATCGCACCGGCAGCTACGACATCGTGTGGGGCATCTCGATCGCCTTGGGCATTTTTGCGGCCTTGGTGAATTTGCCGGTGAAAGAAACGCCCATCGTCCGAGTAGGAGCGGCCGCATGAAAAGCCGGTCCTGGACTCGGACGATCGGTCTGCTCGCAGCGGCCTTGGCGCTGATGGGCACACTGCGCCTGTACCAACAGCCCGATTTCTTGCTGACCCTGGCCGACCAGCTGTGGGGGTGCTTTTGACCCAACTTCACGGTCAAGGTGACCCGTCGGATTGGGTCCAGCGTTGGTCGCATCTGGTGGCGCTGGGTGGCTCGGTCTTGGATCTGGCTTGCGGCCATGGACGACACATGCGCTGGTTCGCCGAGCGCGGACATGTCGTCACGGGCGTTGACCGCGACACCGCGGCATTGGCCAGCGCTGCGGCGCACGGCACGGTGATCGAAGCCGACATCGAAAACGGGCCCTGGCCCTTGGCTGAGCAAAGCTTTGACGCGGTCGTGGTCACGAACTACCTCTGGCGGCCGTTGTGGCCCCAGATCCTGGCCAGCGTCAAGCCGGGTGGTGTCTTGCTGTACGAAACCTTTGCCCATGGCCAAGCCAGCGTGGGCCGGCCCAGCCGCCCTGAGTTTTTGCTGCAACCCGGCGAACTGCTGCGCGTGTGTGCCGATTGGCACACGGTCGCTTACGAAAACGGCGTTCTGAGCGGACCGACCCGGTTCGTGCAACGCATCGTGGCCATGGCCAACCCTGCGCTGGACGCTCAGTCGTTAGAATGCACTTTTCCCGTCTAAAGACCCGATGATGAACCGCACCCCACACCGCTTCCAGGGCAGCATGCCTGCCCTCATCACCCCCATGCTGGACAACGGCGAGGTTGATTACCCGACCCTGCGCCAACTCATCGACTGGCATGTGGCCGAAGGCACCGACGCACTGGTGGTGGTTGGCACCTCGGGGGAATCCCCCACCGTCAATGTGGACGAGCACCGCGAAATTTTGCGCGTGGCCGTGGAACAAGCCGCCAAGCGTATCCCCATCATTGCAGGCTGCGGCGCCAATTCAACGGCCGAGGCGATCGCTTTGGCCAAGTTCGCCGAATCCATCGGAGCCGATGCGCAACTGCAAGTCGTGCCCTACTACAACAAGCCCACCCAAGAAGGCTTGTTTCAACACTTCAAAGCCATCGCCGAGGCCACACCGAAGTTGCCGATCATCCTGTACAACGTGCCCGGGCGCACCGTGGCCGATATGCAGCACGACACGGTCGTGCGCTTGGCCCAAGTGCCGGGCATCATCGGCATCAAGGAAGCCACCGGCAACATCGAGCGTGCACAATGGCTCATCCGAGATGTCCCCTCCTCGTTCGCGGTGTACTCAGGCGATGACCCCACCGCGGTGGCCCTGATGTTGTGCGGCGGCGCCGGCAATATCAGCGTCACGGCCAACGTCGCGCCGCGCCAAATGCACGAGCTTTGCAGGGCGGCCATCGCCGGCGACATCGCCCAAGCCATGAAGATTCAGTTTGATCTCATGCCGCTGCACAAACACCTTTTCATCGAGGCCAACCCCATCCCCGTGAAGTGGGCCATGGCCCGCATGGGCAAATGTGGTCACGCGCTTCGCTTGCCCCTCACCCGCTTGAGCGAACCCGCCCAAGCTGTGCTCGAAAACACCCTGCGCCAATGCGGCTTGATCCCATGAAAACACAGCCCTTGCTTCAACCTCATGTTCGCCTGAGAGGAGCAGTGGTTTTGGTCATTACTATGGCCATGCTCAGTGCTTGCTCAATCTTGCAAGAAGACAAAATCGACTACAAAACTGCACAGAGAGGTAACAACCTCGAGGTACCCCCTGACCTAACCCAGCTTTCGCGCCAATCGCGTTACGCACTCCCAAGTGATGTGATCACTGCTAGCGAGTTGGACAAAAAAGGAATCAGCCAAAGTTTGGTCGCTACCGCCCCGACTCAGATGGGCAGTGTGGCGATGGAGCGATCTGGAAGTCAACGTTGGTTGGTAGTCAATATGCCGGCCAATCTGCTCTGGCAACCGTTAAAAGACCATTGGAAAGAAAATGGTTTTGAATTGACTTTGAACGATGAGGCTCTGGGCATCATGGAAACGGATTGGGCCGAGAACCGCGCCAAGATTCCCCAAGACTTTATTCGCTCGTCCATCGGC
>CAZNWS010000208.1:0-3205 GCA_964576495.1 uncultured Hydrogenophaga sp.
GGGGGTGGATGTGATCTTGGACGCCCGGGGCGAGCGCCCGGGCGCCATGTCCGCCGACTGGGAACTCATCGGCGTGCCGCACCGCGTGACGGTGGGCGAGCGAGCGCTCAAAGACGCTCAGGTCGAGTACCAGCACCGCCGCGACACCGAGGCCCGTCGATTGGCCTTGGACGAGGTGGTGCCGTACCTGACGGCGGCTCTCAAGCCTGGCCGCTGATCACCTGTTGGAGTTCGCCGGACTCGTACATCTCCATCATGATGTCCGAGCCGCCGATGAACTCACCCTTGATGTAGAGCTGGGGGATGGTGGGCCAGTTGCTGTAGTCCTTGATGCCTTGGCGAATGCCATCGTCTTCCAGCACGTTGACCGTCTTGACGGTCTTGGTATCCACACCGCAGGCCTTCAAGATCTGGATGGCACGGCCAGAGAAACCGCACATGGGAAAGCTCGCGCTGCCCTTCATGAACAGCACGATGTCGTTGGATTTGACCAGTTGGTCGATTTGTTGTTGTGTATCGCTCATGGCGGACGTCCTTTCAATGTCAATCGTTAGGCCCTGGTCAAGGGCAGTGGGCGCGATTATGACGCTTTGGGCCATTGTCCGCCGCTGCACCTTTCGATGCCCGCAAGGTCCTTGCGGCTGTTGACCTCGGTGAACCCAGCTCGGGTCAGCAACGTTCTAACGGCGGGGGCTTGGTCGTACCCATGTTCGAGTAAGAGCCAGCCGCCGGGGACCAAGTGATGGGGGGCTTGGCTGATGAGCGCGCGCAAGTCGTCCAAGCCCTCAGCGCCCGCAGTCAACGCCGAGAGGGGTTCGTGTCTAAGCGCCGCCAGATGGGGGTCATTTTCGGCAATGTAGGGCGGGTTGCTCACGATGAGCTCAAAACGCTCGTTTGGGACTGCGGCCAGCCAAGTTCCTTGGGCCCAGCGAAGAGAAAACCCCAAACGATCGGCGTTGGCCTGCGCCACGCGCAAAGCGTCGGCGCTGAGGTCGCTGGCCGTGATGGTCCATTGCGGGCGTTCGCGGCACAACGCCAGCGCGATGGCACCGCTGCCCGTACCCACGTCCCAGCAACTTACGCCGCCTTGATTGGGCATCAAGTCCAAGGCCCATTGCACCAAGGTTTCGGTGTCGGGCCGGGGGACGAGCACACCAGGGCCCACCCGCAGGTTCAAACCAAAAAACGCTTGCTCGCCCAAGATGTAAGCCACAGGTTCGCCGCTCAAGCGGCGCTCCAGGGCGGCGGTCCAGCGGCCCATGGCGGTCTCGGGTAAGGGTTCATCGTCGTGCGCGATCAGCCAAGCGCGGTCATGTGGGTTGCGACCGAGCGACCACATCAACAACAGTTGCGCGTCCACCCGCGCCAAACCCTGAGCTTGAGCCGCCTGCAGGCATTGGGCCAAGGTATCAGCCACGGAACTGTTGCTCCAGCTCTTGGAGGCGCTGAGCGCCACGGGCCACTTGCAGGGCATGGATCACATCGTCCAAGTCGCCCTCCATGATGGACAGCAATTTGTAGAGAGTCAGGTTGATGCGGTGATCGGTCAAGCGTCCTTGTGCGAAGTTGTAGGTGCGGATGCGGTCGCTGCGGTCGCCACTGCCGATCAGGCCTTTTCGGGTGGCGGCTTCGGCGGCCATGCGCTCGCTGCGCTCTTGGTCGTTCAAACGCGCCGCGAGCACTTGCAGCGCCCGCGCTTTGTTGCTGTGCTGTGAGCGGCCATCTTGGCATTCGGCGGTTAAACCAGTGGGTAGGTGGGTCACGCGCACGGCCGAATCGGTTTTGTTGATGTGTTGACCGCCTGCCCCGCTGGCGCGGAAGGTGTCGATGCGCAGTTCTGATGGGTTCAGTGCAATGGCTTGGGTTTCATCGGCCTCGGGCATGACCGCCACCGTGGCTGCGCTGGTGTGGATACGGCCTTGCGTTTCGGTGGCGGGTACGCGTTGCACGCGGTGGCCGCCCGATTCGAATCGCAAACGACCATAGACGGCATCGTCGGCACCTCGGCCAGCCACGCGCAAGACCACCTCTTTGTAGCCGCCGAGCTCGGAAGGTGACTCGCTCACCACTTCGACTTGCCAACCTTGGCGTTCAGCGTATCGAGAGTACATGCGCGCCAGATCGCCCACAAACAAGGCCGACTCATCGCCGCCCGTGCCGGCCCGGATTTCGACAAAGGCGTTGCGATCGTCGTCGGGGTCGCGCGGCAGGATCAGCCACTCCAGGTGCGCGTTGAGGCGTTCGAGTTCGCTCTCGCATTGCGCGATTTCTTCGCGCGCCATGTCAGCCATGTCAGGGTCGAGCAGCAAGGCTTGTGCACCGATTTGGTCGGCTTGTCGTTGTTCGTAACGGCCAAAAGCTTCGACCCGTTCCCGGGTTTGTGCGTGCTCGCGGCTGAGCAGGCGAAAGCGGGTCAAGTCCTGCACCACATCGGGTGCGCTGAGCAAGGCATCGAGTTCTTGCAAGCGCACGCGTTGGCGCAACAGGGTCTCGCGGACAAACGGTTTCATGGACAGACGCTCAGGCTGCGTCGCGGCCAGCGCGCAAGAGCAAGCGAGAAATCCAGCGCACCTTGTCATCGCGGTCGTTCGCATCGCCGGTGTGCAGTTCGGCCAAGGTGCCGTGCAGCATTTTTTGAGTCAGGCCTTTGGAGAGGGCTTGCAACACGTCTTCAACCGGCTCACCTTTGGCCAAACGTTTGCGCGCACGGGCCAATTCGATCTCGCGCCAACGATCTGTTTGTTCTTGCAATTGTTGGATCACATCCACCACGCCGTGATCGGGGTTGCGCTGGTCGAGCCAGTGCATGAAGCTTTGCACACCGGCGTCGATGATGACCTCGGCTTGGGTCACGGCGGCTTGCCGATGCTCCATGCCGGTTTGCACCACGCTGGCCAAGTCGTCCACGGTGTAAAGAAAGACGTCGTCCAGCGATTGCACCTCGGCTTCGATATCGCGCGGTACGGCCAGGTCGACCATGAACATGGGCCGGTGGCGGCGTTTTTTCAGGGCACGCTCCACGGCGCCCAAACCGATGATGGGCAAGGTGCTGGCGGTGCAGCTGATCACCGCGTCGAATTCGTGCAGGCGATCGGGTACGTCGGCCAAACGGATCACCTCAGCGCCAAAGCGCTCGGCGAGTTGTTGGCCGCGCTCCAAGGTGCGGTTGGCGATCGCCATGTTTTTGGGGTTCTTGGCGGCGAAG
>CAZNWS010000209.1:0-3194 GCA_964576495.1 uncultured Hydrogenophaga sp.
CCCACGACCCTTGGCTTCGGAGGCCAATACTCTATCCACTGAGCTACAGCCGCACACACGGTTGATTCTAGCAGTCACCCCCTGCAGCAGGCCGTCTTGAAAGCCTCGGTTCAGCGCGCTGGCTATAATAAGAGGCTATCTGGTTTTGGACCAGTGATCCACTATTCACGGCCTTTTGGCCTCTGCGAGGACATCATGAGCGACCATCACGAAGAACACACCGGCCCCATCAAAACGCCCGCCCAGTTGCTCTGGACGTCGTTTTTCTCTTTCGTCGCTCCCGTCTTCATCATCATCGGTTTGGTTTACTTCGTCACTTCTGGCAACAAACCCGCGGCTGGCGCAGACACCACAGAATTGGCTGTGGCCAAGCGCATCGAACGTGTGGGCACCGTGGAGGTGCGCGACGCCAACCGCCCCTTGGCCGCTGGTGCCGAGGTGTACAAAGCGCAATGCGCTGCCTGCCACGATGCCGGCTTGGCGGGCGCCCCTAAATTTGGCGACAAAGGTGCTTGGGGTGGTCGCATTGGCCAAGGTTATGAGGCATTGCTGAATTCGGCCCTCAAAGGCAAAGGTGCCATGGGTGCGCAAGGTGGTGGTGCCTTCCGCGACCCCGAAATCGGTCGTGCCGTGGTGCACCTGGCCAATGCTGGTGGCGCCAACTTTCCTGAGCCTCAGGCTCCGGCCAAGTGATCACACTGACGCTTGGATCCAATCAGCCGGTCTCAGACCGGCTTTTTTTTCGCCATCAACCATGCTTGTGGGCTGCGCACGAAACCACCCAACCGTGGCAACTCGGATGAATCCCAAGTTTCCAAGGTCCATTCACCTGTTTCGATGCGAGTGGCGGCCATATCCATGTCGGCGGTGTGCACCAGACCCCAACCCCGTGGACTGACCAAATACAAGCGCCCTCGCTCGTCACACCCTGCTGCGGTGATGTGCATCTGCTCACCGGTGTGCGCACACACACGACCGTCGGGCATCAACCGCCACACCCAAGGTGTGTCCTCCAACTCCACGTAAACGCGCTGCGGCCCGTTTTGAAAATACCACCGACCTTCTGTATCCGCCATGTAGTTGCGCCCAATGAAGGCGATGAGTTTGTCGTGTTGCAAACGCGAACCCTTGTTGCCTTGCGCTTGCGCAGCTTCGTCTCGCATGTACCAATCGCCCCGAGCATCTAATGCCAACCAACCGTAACAATCCGGGACGTTGGGCCACTTGGCCATGGCCGCTTTGACCATATCATCCATGGACCTGCTCCCACCAGTGCGCCACGGCCTCGGGCAAAGCCCGCACATCGCCGGGCACACCCCATCCTTGACTCGACCGAGCAAAACCCACATGACCGCCCTGCGCAGGTTGCCACAAGGTCACATCGGTGCTGACATCCCTGACTTGCGGCAATGACACGGCTGGCACAAACGGGTCGTTGCGTGCGTTGATGGCCAAAGCAGGTATGCGAATGTTTCGCATGACGGGTTTGGCTGCGGCCCGCGTCCAATAATCGAGGGTGTCTTTGAAACCGTGCAATGGCGCGGTGAAGGCGTTGTCGAACTCGAATAAATCTTTGGCGCTCAGCACCGCTTCCAGGTCGAACAGCCCAGGATACTGCTGCCACTTTTGCACCGCTTTGGGCTTCATGGTTTTGAGGAATCGTGGCGTGTAGACCCAGCGGTTGAAGCCCCGTCCAATGGCGTGTCCACTGGCCATCAAGTCCAGAGGTGAACACACGCTGACGATCGAATCCACCACGGTAGTCGCAGACGACCCGTATTCTCCCGCCCAGCGCATCAGCGCATTACCTCCAAGCGAAACACCCACGGCACGTCGTGAACGCAGGGGGTGCTGCTGCGCAAATCGCTTCAACACCCAATCGATTTCTTCGTGATCGCCCGAGTGATAGGCACGCGGACGAAGATTGATCTCACCCGAGCAGCCCCGAAAATGCACCAAAGCAAATGCCCACCCACGCTGTTGCGCGACTGTGGCCATGGCTTTCACATAGTGGCTGTCCCTATTGCCTTCCAGCCCATGAAACATCACCACCAGCGGTGCTTGATCGTCGACGGCATCCAGACTGTAATCAATGTCGATGAAATCGTTATCTGGTGTGATCCACCGCTCGCGCCGCCAACGCGGTGCGGTCTGCGGTCTGTGGCTCTGTGCCACTTTGGCCGACCAAATGGTTTGAGCGTGGCCACCCGGCAGCCACCAAGGGGCTTGGTATTGCATCCGATGTCAGTGCAGCACCGTGGCGACATCCGCCACATCCGGCGGTTCCATACGCAGGCCCGGACTGGCGTGGTGCACCACCATGCGCCAGCCTTGTGCGGTTTTGACATACACATTGGTGGCCACGACCCAGGCGTGTTGCACCCCGTCGTCGGTCAAAATGTCGACGCGTTCAATCACGCTGTGCACGCTGCAGACGCCCGCTTCAGCGCGTCGCACTTTTTCCGGATGGGCGATGACGGGGCCATTGGCAAACAAGGCTTCAAAGCCCGCACGCACCTCGGCGTGACCGACCAACCGCGGCCCACCGGGGTGAACGCAAACGATGTCATCCTCATCGTTCCAACAAGCCATCAGGCGATCCATATCGCCTTGCTGCAAAGCTTCGTAAAAAGCGGCTTCGGTGTCGTCCGGTGTCCCGGGTGGCAATTTGACTTTGGGCATTTGCGCATTGTGTCATGCGCAGCGCAGACAACAAAAAACCGGCACAAGGCCGGCTTTTTCTGGAAGGGATCTTAGAGGATCACTTCTTTTGACGGTACTTGCGCAGGGCCGACAACTGGGCCGCCAAGACCGCCAATTCGGACGTGGCCATGGCCATGTCGATTTCGCTTTTGGCGTTCTTCAGCGATTCTTCGGCCTGCTTGCGCGCCTCGTTGGCCTTGGCTTCGTCCAAGTCCTTGCCGCGGATGGCGGTGTCAGACAGGACGGTCACGTGGTGGGGTTGCACTTCCAGAATGCCACCGGCCACAAACACGAACTCTTCGTTGCCATCGGCTTGCTCGATGCGCACAGCACCGGGTTTGATGCGCGTGATGAGCGGCGTGTGACCGGGCAAGATACCCAGCTCGCCAGACTCACCAGGCAGCGCCACAAATTTGGCCACGCCCGAGAAGATGGACTCCTCGGCGCTGACCACATCAACCTGGATGGTGCTCATGGGTTCTCCTGTAAAA
>CAZNWS010000210.1:0-1343 GCA_964576495.1 uncultured Hydrogenophaga sp.
GGTGATCTGATGATCAATGGTGTCGCCATTCCTGGCACCACCAGTTTGGATGACAAAAAGTCCAACACCCAAAGTTTGAGCAGTGGGCGTGCCGGTAGTGCCTTGGCCATTGCCACGACCATCAACGCCAAATCTGAAGAGACAGGTGTCACGGCCACGGCCATCGGTGCGACCACGCAAGGTGAATCGATCACCCGCGCAGTGACCACGGGTGTCAAGAGTTTGTACGTGAACGGTATTGAGGTCAAAGTGGACTTTGCCGAAGGTGCCACCACCACCGATCGTTTGAACGAAGTGATCGAGCAAATCAACTTGAAGGTGGGTGAGCACGGTACACAGGCCAGTACGTCACCCAATGGAACCTTGACTTTGACCACTGTTGATGGCCGTAACCTCTCGGTGTGGTTTGACACGACAGGTTCTGTCACAGCCTCTGAATTCGGTTTGGGTTCTGCTGCTGGTGTGACGGGCGCTGCCGGTGCCGGCGCAGCTTATACCGCCGCCACGACGGTCTATGGCCGCGTCAGCCTGAGCTCCGAAGAGCCCATCGACATCAAACCCGGCACCAATGGATTCACCGGCAATTTCACCGCTCTGGGCTTCCAGCAAGGTGTGTTCGGCGGCGAAGTCGACCAAGCCACCAGCAAAATGACCCCGCCCAACGTTGGACGTTTGTCCTTCCACGTGGGGGCCTCGGCCACGCAAACCATCCACATCGACTTTGCCGACTACGGCGCAGGCGGCCCTATCACGGGTGACATCACCGGTGACGTGGCTTTGTCCGAGACCGAAGCGCGTGTCAACCGCATCGATTCGGGTGAAGCCGCTCGCGTCGTTTTGGCCAAGTTGGACGTGGCGCTGGACAAAGTCAACGCAAACCGTGCGGTGATGGGTGCGGTGATGAACCGCTTGGACTACATCATGGACAACCTGGCCAACGTGTCGATGAACACGGAGGCTTCGCGCAGCCAGATCGAAGACGCCGATTACGCCAAAGCCAGTACCGAGATGGCCCGCACGCAGATCATGCAGCAAGCCGCCACCGCGGTGCTGGCCCAAGCGAACATGGACCAGCAAACCGTGCTGAAACTCTTGCAGTGAAGCGCCAGCCTGTCAAAATAAGCACTCTTCGCTGTTTTTTCAGTTTGTCACCATGTCCAAAATCGATTCGAAAGCCCCTTGTGCCCAGAACAAAAAGCCACCTTGCAAAGTCTGCAAGCGCATCCGCTTGTTTTTGATGGTGGCCGTGGGTTTGATCGCTGTGTTGTGGTCGCGCCCCGACTTTGCTTTGCCGGAAGGCTGGGATTATTCGGCCATGATCGGCGACGGCTTCCTGTTGGTAT
>CAZNWS010000210.1:1353-3193 GCA_964576495.1 uncultured Hydrogenophaga sp.
GGCGCGAGCGCCGAGACAACCCCGACGCGGGTGATGGTTTGACTTGGATGGGCACGAGCCGCCATCCCGGCAAGCGCAAGCCCAAGTCAGATCAGCCATGACCTCACCAGCCACCGCCCCTGTGGTGTTGGCCGAAGGTGGCATCCCCAATTGCTGGGAGTGCCGCCACATGGGCATCACTTACGTGGCCCATCAACCCTATTTGTGTCGGGCCATGGGCATCAAAACCCGTGCTTTGCCGGGCATTGAAGTTCTCAAGGCCGATGGCCGCCCGTGCCAAGGTTTTGCCCCCAAAAAGGTTTCGTCATGATGTTTTTTGTTCGGTTCTTGGGCTATGGCGCCTTGATGGTCTTGCTGGCCTGGGGTGCTGTGGCGCAAGCACAAACCTTGGCCCAGCCCAACGACCAAATCAACGCTGGCGTGGCCGCTTTGGAGCGGGGCCATTATTCCATCGCCATGCGCGCGTTTCGCACCGATGCTGAGCAAGGCAACGCCATGGCCCAAAACAACATTGGCTATTTGTACGAACAAGGCTTGGGCGTGGGGCAAAGCTACCCCGAGGCCATGTCCTGGTACCGCAAGGCGGCCGATCAAAAGTTACCCCAAGCGCAGTTCAACATCGGCACGCTCTATTTTTACGGTTATGGCGTGGAAAGGAACCTGCGCGAAGCGCTGACTTGGTTTCGCTTGGCTGCAGCGCAAAAGCTTCGCGAAGCCGAGTACATGATGGGTTTGGCGTTTTTTGAAGGGCAGGGCGTTCGTATGGACCCTTCGATGGCCTTGGACTGGTTTCACAAAGCCGCGCTTCAAGGACACCCTGGCGCGCAACTGATGGCTGGGCAAGCCTATCTGGGCGCCAACGGCGGTTCGGTGGACGAGACCAAGGCCTATGTGTGGGGCGAAGTGGCCTTGGCCAACGGCATGACCGATGGCGCCATGGTGCGCGACTACGCGTCCTACAAAATCTCGGCCAGAGACCTGGCAGGCCTGCGCGCCCAAGCTCAACGCTGCCTGCAAAGCCTGTACAAGGATTGCCCCAAACGCTGAAAGCCACGAACGGCGTGGCTTGGCGGGGTGTCGAAAAGCCGCCAATTTGACCTGGCACGGTGATTGCTTTGAGGGGTGTATGTACCACCTCAAGGCAACAGCGTGAAACCTCAAGACCCTACCTTGTGTCAAGCGATTTGGCTCGATCCGGCAGCAGCCCTGCAGTCGGTGGAGCAGTCGCAATTGGCCGCGGCCGGCTGGAGCGTGTCGACCGTCCACACCCTCGATGAACTCTTCGAACAAGCCCCACAGGCTCAGGCTGTGGTGCTGCGTTTGCGTTTCGACGACGCTATTTTGCGTTCGGTTCAAGAGCAACTGGCCACGGTAGCACCGCAGTGTGTGGTGGTTTGCCGACTTGACGCCGAAGCCTTGGACTTGGCGGTTCGCGTGACCCAATTGGGCGTGACCCACGTGGTATCCCCCCAAGACTGGAGCACCAGTACCTGGCGCCAATTGGCTCAACGCATTCAAGAGAAACCCGCTGCCACACAGGCAGCCAAAACCGCTGCAGCCCCGGTGCGCAGCGCGGTCTTTGTTGATCCCAGCAGCCAAAAACTCTTGGCTTTGGCCCAGCGCGTGGCGCAAGCCGAGGTCACGGCCCTGTTGGTAGGACCCACGGGTGCCGGTAAAGAAGTCTTGGCTCGCGTCTTGCACGAGGCCTCGCCCCGTGCCCGTGGCCCCTTTGTGGGCTTGAACTGCGCGGCCATGCCCGAGCAGTTGATCGAAGACCTGCTGTTTGGTCACGACAAAGGTGCTTTCACAGGCGCTCACCGCGACCACAAAGGCTTGTTTG
>CAZNWS010000211.1:0-3177 GCA_964576495.1 uncultured Hydrogenophaga sp.
CCCACACGGCCAGTTTCTTGATGCTCGAAACGGCCTTACCGGTTTTGGCGGCGAGCTGGCTGGCGGCGCGGTTGTGGTCCAAGCGCAGCATGGCGGTGAAGTTGCCGGGCTTGAGGTCGGGCGCGGCCTTCATGGCGATGTAAGCATTGGTGTTAGCTGGGTTGCCGACTACCAATACTTTGACATCGCGCGAAGCAACCGCATTCAAAGCCTTGCCTTGGGCCGTAAAGATGGCGCCGTTGATGGCGAGCAATTCAGCGCGCTCCATGCCAGGGCCGCGGGGACGCGAGCCGACCAGCAACGCGTAGTCGGTGTCTTTGAACGCCGTCATGGGGTCGCTGTGAGCTTCCATGCCAGCGAGCAAAGGGAACGCACAGTCTTCGAGTTCCATCATCACGCCCTTGAGGGCTTTTTGTGCTTTTTCGTCGGGAATTTCGAGCAATTGCAAGATGACAGGCTGGTCCTTGCCCAACATTTCGCCCGAAGCGATGCGGAACAACAGGGCGTAACCGATTTGACCTGCAGCGCCAGTGACGGCAACGCGGACGGGCTTTTTGCTCATGGTGAAACTCCAAAAATAAGCGATGAAGAGGAAAAAATTGAACCTCGAGTGTAACCCGAAGACCCCCTTCCGTCAATTTGTCTTATGTCTTATATAAGATATGATTGACTCACTTTTTCGTGTTCATCTTTCGCAAAAATGCCTGCTCAAACCCCGCCCGTTTCGGACACGCCCCAGTCGGCTGGTGGCGACGCATCCACGCCTTGGAACGGTTTGGGTCCCTCGTTCAGCCCGCTTTACCAGCAAATCAAAGGTCTGATCCTGCGCAGCCTACAAGCCGGCGAATGGAAACCCGGCGACATGATTCCCAGCGAATTCGATTTGGCTGCACGTTTTCGGGTCAGCCAGGGCACGGTGCGCAAAGCCATCGACGAGCTGGCCACCGACAACTTGCTGGTGCGACGCCAAGGCAAAGGCACTTTCGTGGCCACCCATGCCGAGCAACATACCCAATACCGTTTTCTGCGTTTGGTGCCCGACAACGGCCACTCGGACAGCCAGGGACCGGCCTCGCGCCGCATCATCGAGTGCAAGCGCCTGCGCGCCCCGGCCGATGTGGCGCGCCAGTTGCAGCTGCGCACGGGCGACCCCGTGCTGGAGGTCAAGCGTGTGCTGGCTTTTGCCGATGCACCCACGATTTTGGAAGAATTGTGGCTCCCCGGCGGCCCCTTCAAAGGCCTGACCCAAGACACCTTGGCCCAAGACCAGGGCCCGATGTACGCCTTGTTTGAGGCCCAGTTCGGGGTTCGCATGGTGCGTGCCGAAGAAAAAATCAAAGCCGTGGGTGCCGCTCCCGACGTGGCCGAATGGCTGGCCGTACCCACAGGTGCCCCCGTTCTGATGGTCGAGCGCTTGGCTTTCACCTACAACGACCTGCCCATGGAGTTGCGGCGAGCCCACTACCGCACCGACGCCCACCATTACCGCAATGACCTGAGTTGAGCATGCCCCCGAATGCCCCTTCAGCAACAACCCACTGTCAGGATGCGGTATGTTGCGTTGCAATAGAATTTGCCACCTCATAACCCAGTTACCGACGGGTTACCTCCCTTCCACCCCAGCATCCAAACCGGAAGAAAGCCAACCACATGACCGAGTTGAAACCCCAGCGGCGCGAGTTCCGCAACATCAACGCCTTCAAAGACCTCACCACCTACCGGCTCCCACCGGCCGGCTGGGTCTCCATCTTGCACCGCGCCAGTGGTGGGCTGATGTTCATTTTGTTGCCCCTGATCGTTTGGATGTTCGACACCTCGGTGTCCTCCGAAATCTCATTTGATGGGTTCACCTCAGCTTTCAGCGCAGGTCTGGGCTTTGTGCCGGGCTGGTTCTTCAAGCTGGTGGTCTTGGCCATCATCTGGGCGTACCTGCACCACCTGATCGCTGGCGTTCGCCACTTGTACATGGATATGCGTCACGCCGTGTCCAAAGAGTTCGGCAAATCCTCGGCCATCGTCACCTTGGTGCTCAGCCTGGGCTTGACCGCCATCTTGGGCGCCAAACTGTTCGGTCTGTACTGAACCCACGAAAGGAAAACAGAAGATGTCTGTCAATTACGGTTCACAACGCGTCGTCACCGGCGCCCACTACGGTTTGCGCGACTGGCTGGCCCAGCGCGTCACCGCCGCGCTGATGGTGCTCTTCACCGCCGTGGTGTTGGCCCAGGTGATTTTCAGCAGTGGCCCCATCGGCTACGAAACTTGGGCCGGCATTTTTGCCGCCCAGTGGATGAAGGGCCTGACCTTCGTTGTCTTTCTCGCCCTGACTTACCACGTGTGGGTCGGTATGCGCGACATCTGGATGGATTACGTCAAGCCCGCGGCCATCCGCCTCGTGTTGCACGTGTTCACCCTCGTTTGGCTCTTGGCCTGCTTGGGCTGGGCTGTTCAAGTTCTCTGGAGACTTTAATCTCATGACCGCAACCGCCAATCTCCCCAAACGCCAATTTGACGTCGTCATCGTCGGAGCCGGTGGCTCTGGCATGCGCGCCTCGCTGCAGCTCGCGCGCGCCGGCCTGAAGGTCGCCGTGCTCTCCAAAGTGTTCCCCACCCGTTCGCACACCGTGGCTGCCCAAGGCGGCATCGGCGCGTCGCTGGGCAACATGAGCGACGACAACTGGCACTACCACTTCTACGACACCATCAAGGGCTCCGACTGGCTCGGCGACCAAGATGCGATCGAATTCATGTGCCGCGAAGCGCCCAAGGTCGTGTACGAACTCGAACACTTCGGCATGCCCTTCGACCGCAACCCCGACGGCACGATTTACCAGCGCCCATTCGGCGGCCACACCGCCAATTACGGCGAGAAACCCGTGCAACGCGCTTGCGCTGCGGCCGACCGCACCGGCCACGCCATGCTGCACACGCTCTACCAACAAAACGTGCAAGCCCGTACCACTTTCTTCGTCGAATGGATGGCGCTGGACCTGATCCGCGACGCCGACGGCGACGTGGTGGGTGTCACCGCGTTGGAAATGGAAACTGGCGAGACCTACATCCTCGAAGCCAAAACCACGTTGTTGGCCACTGGCGGCGCAGGTCGTATTTTTGCCGCCTCGACCAACGCCTTCATCAACACCGGTGACGGTTTGGGCATGGCCGCTCGCGCGGGCA
>CAZNWS010000212.1:0-3144 GCA_964576495.1 uncultured Hydrogenophaga sp.
CGGCGATCCTGGTGCTGCGTGGCGCGGGCGACCGCGTTTGCGTCACCCACGGCCAGCTGATGGAAACGCTTTCAGCGCAAAACCAAGACCGGGATGGTCGAGTGGGTCAAGACCTGCTGCGTTTCGCTGCCCAATAGCAAGCGCTTGAGGCCTTTGCGGCCGTGAGAGGCCATGACGATCAGGTCGCACTTGTTGCGTTTGGCGGTGGCCATGATGGTTTCGGCGACCAAGTCCGATTTCACGGTCACGGCTTTGACCTTCACGGCTTTTTTCTGAGCCGCCGACTTGACGGCGTTGACGGCTTCTTGTGCTTCGGCCACCCATTCTTTTTCGATGCGGTTGACCTCGTTCATGGCCACCGTCACGCCGCCTTCAAAATAGGTGAGGGGGTAGCGGGGCACCACTTTGAGCGCCACCAATTCCGCGCCGGTCATGTCCGCCAAGCCGATGGCGTGGGTGACGGCTTTTTGGGAGAGTTTGGAGCCGTCGGTGGCGACCAAGATGCGTTGGTACATGATGAACTCCTGATGTGATGGGTTTTCAGGTTAACAAAAACGGCCCGTGGTGCCTTGACGTGGATCAAGCTTGATGTCAGTCGGATCGGGTACCCTTGACGCCATGAGCCGCGCCGTCCTTGAGCCTTTTGCCGACCATCGGGGTCCGCTCACCGTCGAGGACGATTTCCTTGTCCTAGACGATGCCATCGAACAAGCCGATTTCACCGAGCCCGTGCCGGGCGACGAGCAGGGTTGCTTGGCATCGGTGTTGATGGTGCAGGGCATGTATTGCGCGGCTTGTGCCGATACCGTGGAGAACGCCTTGCAAGGTGTGCCCGGTGTGCGGTCGGCCCAAGTTCACGCCGCCACGCGTCGCTTGGTCTTGCATTGGGATCCTGCACAAACCCCGTTGTCACGCTTGGCCCAAACCGTGGGCAAAACCGGTTACCGCTTGTTGCCGCTCAAGCAAGCCCTGTCCATCAGCGAGCGTTTGGCCGAAACCCGCAAAGCTTTGTGGCGCTTGTTCGTGGCGGGTTTTTGCATGATGCAGGTCATGATGTACGCGTGGCCAGCGTATGTGGCCGAGCCAGGGGACATTCCGGCCGACATTGACCAACTCTTGCGCTGGGCCAGTTGGGTGCTGAGTTTGCCGGTGGTGTTTTTTGCCAGCGGACCTTTTTTCAGCAACGCCTGGCGCGACCTAAAGTTGGGACGCATCGGCATGGACACGCCGGTGTCGGTGGGCATCATCGTGACTTTTGTGGCCAGCTCGGCCGCCACCTTCGACCCCATGGGACCTTGGGGCGACGAGGTCTGGTTCGATTCGCTCACGATGTTCGTGTTCTTTTTGCTGGGCGGGCGCTATTTGGAGTTCAAAGCCCGTGACCGGACCGCTGGGGCTTTGGATCACCTGATGAACCGTTTGCCCCAGATGGCCGACCGCCAAACCATCGGTGGCGGTTTTGAAACCATCTCCGTTCGTCGTTTGGTGGTGGGCGATGTGGTGCGGGTGCAGGCTGGGCAAGTGTTTCCGGGGGACGCCGAGTTGCTCAGCGACAGTGCTTCGGTGGACGAAGCTTTGCTCACCGGCGAATCCGAGCCCGTGCTCAAGCGCCAGGGTGAATCGGTCGTGGCGGGGAGTTTCAACTTGGCCGGTGCGGTCTTGGTGCGCTTGACGCAAATCGGTGCCGAAACCCGTTTTTCGCAAATCGTGGCTTTGATGGAAAAAGCCTCGACCGAAAAGCCGCGCTTGGCCGTCTTGGCCGATCGCATCGCGGCACCGTTTTTGGTGCTGGTGATGTTGGCCGCTGCTGGGGCGGCTTGGTATTGGTGGTCCATCGATCACACCCAAGCCTTGTCGGTGGCGGTGGCCGTGCTGATCGTCACCTGTCCTTGTGCCTTGTCCTTGGCCACGCCGGCGGCGATGTTGTCGGCGGCCGGGGCTTTGGCGCGCGGCGGTGTCTTGGTGCGTCGTTTGCAAGCTTTTGAGGCGCTGTCGCAGGTCACGGCGGTGGTGTTTGACAAAACCGGCACGCTGACCCACGACCGTTTGGTGGTGAGTGACTGGCGAGTGCGTGATGGCGTGGACCGCGCTGAACTGGAGCGCCGTTTGTTGGCCATGACCGGGGGCTCGTTGCACCCGGTCTCCCAAGCCTTGGCGCGTCACCTCGAAGGCCGTGAGGCCCAGGCCACACCTGAGTTGCAAGAGGTGGCCGGGCAAGGGCTGTTGGCCCAATGGGACGACGGCGAACGTTGGCGCTTGGGCACTTGGGCGTGGTGTGGCTTGAACCCAGAAGAAGAACCTTTGGGGCAGGGCGCCAGCCCACGGGTGCACGTGGCCGATGGCCGCGGTTGGTTGGCCACCATTGAGCTGGGCGAAGGCGTGCGCGAAGATGCCGCAGCTGCGGTGGCGGCTTTGAAAGCTTTGGGCGTTCGCACCCATTTGCTCAGCGGTGACCGCGCCCATGCCGCGCAGGGCGTGGCCGATCGCGTGGGGGTGGACCATGTGGTGGCGCAAGCCACCCCAGAGGACAAATTGGCCCATGTCAAAGCCTTGCAAGCCCAAGGCTGGCGCGTGGCCATGGTGGGTGACGGTTTGAACGATGGTCCTGTGTTGGCCGCAGCCGACACCTCGTTTGCTTTGGGCCACGCCGCGCCTTTGGCGCAGGCCCAATCGGACTTCGTGGTGCAGGGCGGCGCGGTGATGGACGTGGTCAACACGCTGTTGATGGCTCGTCGGACCTTACAAATCGTCAAACAAAACTTGTGGTGGGCGGCCGCCTACAACACCGTGTGCGTGCCTTTGGCTTTGGTGGGTTGGATGCCACCTTGGCTGGCGGGTGTGGGCATGGCGGGCAGTTCGCTGTGGGTGATTGGCAATGCCATGCGACTGACACAGGTCGCCAACCCTTCAAAAGGCTGATATGGATATTTTGTACTTACTCGTTCCGGTGTCTATCGTGGTGGTCTTTGCCATCATTGCGGTCTTTTGGTGGGCTTTGCAAGGCGGCCAATTCGACGGCATTGAGCGTGAAGGCGAGCGGGTTTTGCGCGACGATTGATTTAAATCAAGGTCTTCAGGGATTCTTTCAAGGACACTCGGGAGAGTGACATTATTGAGGAGTCCTGTATGTCGGTTTTAACCCAG
>CAZNWS010000213.1:0-3119 GCA_964576495.1 uncultured Hydrogenophaga sp.
CAAAGAGGAAATAGTCAGACGGATCACCAAAGTTCAGCAGCATTTGCGCGGCAACAATACCGACCATCTGCACCACCAGATAAACCGATAGGGTCTGGCCACGAGTTTCATTGGTAGCGGCATTATTCAGCCAAGATTCTGCGGTCACATAGACGGCCGCAAAACAGGCCCCAATAATCAGGCGCAACACTGTCCATGCAATGGGATCTGTCAGTACAGGATAGAGGATCAGCACCGCTGATATGACCGAGCCAAGCGCAGCAAAGGTGCGGACATTTCCGCCATCAAGGCCGCTGGCCGTTGGTTGCACCGCGACGCCGACAAAGTGCCGGCCGATGTGCAACCCCAGTTGCAACAAGCCCGTGCCGAGCACCCCGCGCTCGACAAGATGGTGACCATGCGTGAAGAACTGCGCGCTCTGTGGTCCAGCACCAATGCCACGCGCGACCAACTGGCCGCCGACCTGCAAGCCTGGTGCCGCCGCGCCGAAGACAGCGGCATCGCCGCCCTGCGCGACTTCTCCATCCGACTGCGTTCGGCCCGCGCTTAAGGCGTCGGTTTAGTCCAGCAAAAAGCCCGCTTTTGAGCGGGCTTTTTCTTGCCTGGTGTTTTGGGGTTCGCGCCCCGCCTGCCATGAACAGCCCATAAAAAAGCCCGCTCAAGAGCGGGCTTTGCTTCAAGGCGGAGGCCGAATCACTTCAGCTTGATTTCCTTGTATTCCACGTGCTTGCGAGCGACGGGATCAAATTTCTTGATCAGCATCTTGTCGGGCGTGGTCTTTTTGTTTTTGGTCGTGGTGTAGAAGTGGCCGGTTCCAGCGGTGGATTCCAGTTTGATCTTCTCGCGCGTGCCTTTGGTTGCCATGGTGGTTCTCCTTAAGCTTGACCGCGAGCACGCAGGTCTGCGAGCACAGAGTCGATGCCGTTTTTGTCGATCAGGCGCAAAGCGGCGCCAGAGACGCGCAAACGCACCCAGCGGTTTTCGCTCTCGACCCAGAAACGACGGTATTGCAGGTTCGGCAAGAACCGGCGCTTGGTTTTGTTGTTGGCGTGGGAAACGTTGTTTCCGACCATGGGCTTTTTGCCCGTTACGTCGCAGACGCGTGCCATGAGGACACTCCGATACATATACAGCCGTTGGCAGTCGCCACCGGCCTCACCTCGCCAAAAGGGTGGCGGTAACCCGTTTTCTTGTTTGTTGGGTTTCCCCAGCAGCAAAGCCGATGATTATAACCCGTTCCTGGGCTGGCTCAAACGGGGTGGTTTTCCAAGAAACGCTGAGCGTCCAAGGCCGCCATGCAGCCAGTACCGGCACTGGTGATGGCTTGGCGGTAGATGTGGTCTTGCACGTCGCCCGCCGCAAACACGCCGGGCACGCTGGTCATGGTGGCCATGCCGTTGTTGCCGCTTTGGGTGATGAGGTAGCCGTCCTTCATCTCGAGCTGGCCTTTGAAGATGTCGGTGTTGGGGCTGTGGCCGATGGCGATGAAGCAACCTTTGACCGCGACGTCTTCGGTCGCACCGGTGTTGACGTTCTTCACGCGCACGCCCGTCACGCCGCTGGCGTCACCCAAGACCTCGTCCAAGGTGCTGTGCAGCTTCAGCTCGATCTTGCCGGCGGCGACTTTCTCGTGCAGCTTGTCGATCATGATGGCCTCGGCACGGAAGGTGTCGCGACGGTGGATGAGCGTGACCTTGTTGGCGATGTTGGACAGGTACAAGGCCTCTTCCACGGCCGTGTTGCCGCCGCCCACCACGCACACGTCTTGGCCGCGGTAAAAAAAGCCGTCGCAGGTGGCGCAACCGGATACGCCTTTGCCCATAAAGGCGGTTTCAGAGGGCAGACCCAAGTACTTGGCCGATGCTCCGGTGCTGATGATCAGGGTGTCGCAGCTGTAGCTGCCGGCATCGCCTTTGAGGACGAAGGGGCGCTGGCCCAGCTGCACTTCGTTGATGTGGTCGAACACGATCTCGGTGTTGAAACGCTCTGCGTGTGCCAAAAAGCGTTGCATCAGCTCAGGGCCTTGGACGCCATTGGCGTCGGCTGGCCAGTTGTCGACTTCGGTGGTGGTCATCAATTGACCGCCTTGCGCAATCCCGGTGATCAGTGTGGGTGAAAGGTTTGCGCGTGCGGCGTACACAGCGGCCGTATATCCCGCTGGGCCGGATCCGAGAATCAGTACTTTCGAGTGTTTCATTGTAAAAATTAAATCTAAAGAATTCTTTTTCGTTCGCTTGCTTCGATTGGGCTCGCGGTTGTGTTGATTTCGGGCCCCAACTACTCAAGTTTGGCGACTTCATTGTAAGAGCCTGCCCGATGTTGCTTGAATAGGAAACGTTGCATGTCCTTGTTGTCGCATGTGGATTTGATCCGTCGCATTCCCATTTTCTCGATGCTCACCGATGCAGAAGCGTCGCTGCTCAGCCGCCGCGCTGATAAGCGGCGCTACAAAAAGGGTGAGCGACTGATCACTCAGGGTGAGCACTCCAATGTTTTGTACGTGGTGTTGACGGGCAAGGTTCGTGTTCTGCTGAAGGACGATCTGCAGCGGGAAGTCATTTTGAGCGACTTGCAGCCTGGCGAGTGTGTGGGCGAAATGAGCCTGATCGATAACGAGCCGCAATGCGCCACTGTCCGTGCCGATACGGTGTGCGATGTATTGGTCTTGGACTCCCAGGCGTTTGCTCGCTGCTTGGCCGAAAACCCGTCGTTTTCTTATTGCGTGATGCGCTGCTTGGTCAAGCGCCTTCGTCGGGCCGATCGCAAAATCCAGTCGTTGGCCTTGTCCGATGTTTACGGCCGCGTGGCCACGGCCCTCATCGACATGGCCGACACTTTCGAGACGGGTTCGATGGTGATTCGAGAGCGTATTTCGCGCCAAGACGTGGCCAAGATGATCGGTGCCTCTCGAGAAATGGTCAGTCGCGTGATGAAAGAGTTCGAAAAATCTGGATTTATCGAGGTGTGTGACCAAGGATGCACTTGGATTCGAAGAGAACGCAGACCGGCGGTGACCTGAGGTCAGCGCCGGAGCGGGCAGGGTGCATTCGGTTAAGCTTCTGTGCCTGAATTGTTTGCGTGCCCATGACCCGCCCCATCAACACCCTCAACGCCGATCG
>CAZNWS010000214.1:0-3087 GCA_964576495.1 uncultured Hydrogenophaga sp.
ATGCCAATGCCGTTGTCGGTGATGGTGATGGTCTTGGCCTCTTTGTCAAAGGCAATGCGCACTTCCAGATTGGGCGCGTCTTCGTACAGACCGGTGTTGTTCAGCGCCTCAAAGCGCAGTTTGTCGCACGCATCGGAGGCGTTGGACACCAGTTCGCGCAAGAAAATGTCTTTGTTGGAGTACAGCGAATGCGTGACCAAGTGCAGCAACTGGGCGACTTCAGCTTGAAAAGAATGGGTGTTTTTGCTCATTTTGAAAGAAAAATGAAGGGTGTTAACAACAAAAAGACAATGATCACGCCGCTCTCAGCAAGGACGTGCGCGCAAAAAGGAAGCCCCTTCTGGCGCTTGGCAATGCAGTTGAGGGCGATGCCGCTGATTTCAAGAGGCTGGCCTCGGCTCGACGAACCGGGCCTGTGTCAACCCTGAACGGGGCGTAACAGCTGCGCGTCCAAATGGTTTTTCACCGCTGGCCACTCTTGGTTGAGGATGGAAAACACCACCGTGTCGCGGTACGAACCATCGGGCAGACGCTGGTGCTGGCGCAACACCCCATCTTGCTTGGCCCCCAACCGCTCGATGGCCGCACGAGACGCGTGGTTCATCCAATGGGTGCGAAACTCGACCGCGATGCACCCCAATTGCTCAAAAGCATGCCCCAACAGCAGCCGTTTGCATTCGGTGTTGATGGCGGTGCGCTGCGCGCTGCGCGCGTACCAAGTGGAGCCGATTTCCACCCGTGCATTGGCCGCATCGATGTTCATGTAGGTGGTCATGCCACACAAGCAGCCTGTGTCGAGTCGACGCACCACAAACGGAAGCATCAGGCCTTGGGTCTGCAACCGAAGTCGCCGCTCGATTTCCGCGCGCATGCCTTCGGGGCTGGGCACGGTGGTGTACCACAGGCGCCAAATGTCGCCGGCTTGGGTGGCGGCCACCAGTTCATCGTGGTGAGTCAACGCCAAGGGCTCAAGCACCACATGTCGGCCTTGCAGCGTGACTGCAGATGCAAATACAGACAAGTCGTTCATCGTGAATGTGTGTGAAAAGACTCAAAAACGCTCATGCGGGCCCAAGAAGCGCCACTGCCCCACAGGCAGATTGCCCAGCGCCACCCGTCCAATTCGAATGCGTTTGAGGCCCACCACATGCAGCCCCACCTGCTCGCACATGCGGCGAATTTGGCGTTTTTTGCCTTCGTTGAGCACAAATCGCAACTGTTCGGGGTTCTGCCACTCCACCAAGGCGGGCCTGAGCGGCTTGCCGTCGAGTGACAAGCCGTGGCACAACAGCGCCAAGCGTTCCGCAGGAAAGACGGCTTGGACATTTTTGTCCACCACGCCCTCGCGCATGGGGCCGTTGGGGGCCCATTGCACACGCACCAAATACTCCTTGTCCACCTCGGAGTCTTCGCCAATGAGCGCCTTGGCCACACGGCCGTCTTGGGTCAAAACCAGTAGGCCGATGGAGTCGATGTCCAGCCGGCCCGCCGGGGCCAAGCCGCGACTGTGCTCGGGCGCGTAGTGGCGCGATCGGTTCGGGTCTTCGCGCCAACGGCGCTCGCCTTGCACCAAAACGGCGGCGCTTTCGTGCCCGTCTTCGGGCTGGCCGCTGACGTAGCCCACGGGCTTGTTCAACACAATGGTCACGCGGGCTTTTTGTTGGTGCTGTGCTTGCGGCAAGACTTCAACGTGCGCATCGTGCGGCACAGGCCAGCCCATTTGCGCAGGTTTGCCATTGACCACGACCCAACCGCGCGCGATCCATTCGTCGGCTTCGCGGCGCGAGCACAGGCCCAGGTCGGCCATGCGTTTGTTCAGGCGCACCATGCCCGGCGCTTGGATCCCCGGTGCTTGGGCGTTGGAGCTGCCAGGCGCGGGCGTGCGCACGGCAACGCGGGGCTCGTAGCCGCGAGGCGCATCTGGGCGCGGTGCAGGCGCGTGTGGGGGTTTGGGGGCCGACTCGGACACCGATTTGGCGCGGGCCGGGCCGCTGGGTCGCACGGGGGGGCGGCGCGGTGCGAGCGGGTCCACGCGGCGCTTGGGCACGGATTTGAGGCTCAGGGTGCGGGGCTTGTTTGCTTCTGACATCCCCCGATCATCCCAGATTGAGGCTCAAACCCCTTGGTGACGCAGGGCCGCCAAGTCCAAGACGCGCAGGCCACCGTACTCGATGCGAATCCAACCTTGATCGGCCAAAAATGCCAAAGCTTCGTTGACCCGTTGGCGCGACAGGCCCACCAAATAAGCCAATTCTTGTTGGGTGATGCGCAAGACGCCGCCCACGTTGGGCGAAAGCAGCGGGTGAAACAACGCCGCCAAGTGCCGCGCCACGCGCAGGTTCGGGTCGGTGATGCGGTCGATTTCGCGCGCCGCGATGAACTGACCCAAACGCTCGTTGAGCTGCAGGGTGATGAAGCGGTTGAAGCCGATCGATTCGGCCTGCAAGGTGTGAAAAGCCTGCACGGGCAAACCCGCGATGCGGCAAGCGCGCAAGGCTTGAACGTTGTAGCGGTAATGCTCGCGCTTGAGCACGGTCCCCTCACCGAACCAACCGCCAGGCGCCAAACCGGTGAAGGTGATGGCAAAGCCGTGTGAGTCGTCGTTGCTCATCTTGAGCAAACCGTCGACCAAGCCGTACCAATGCGTCACGGGCTTGCCGAAACGGCAAATGAAATCACCGGTTTGAATTTCATGGACCACCAATTGGTCCACGGCAAGATCGCGCTCCGCCTCGCTCAACGATGGGAGCCAAGGAATTTGCGCCAATTCATCGGTGGTGGGGGCGCGTGGACGCGAGCTCTTGCGAAGGGTGGATGGGTTGGACATGGGTGAAGCCGTTGAGCCCGTTGCACTAGGGGAAAGTCCCAAGGGGGTTGTCCCTGAATTGTCGCCCGACAGACAACATAACGTCAAACACAAGCATAGGATGAACCCATCGAATACCCGCGCACCCAAGCGGGACGTTGCTGGAGACACGCATGAAGACGAGCTTTCCCCAATTGCTGATGGCCCACGCCCAAAGCCGCCCCCACGCGCCCGCCATGCGCGAAAAGGAATACGGCATCTGGCAAACCACCACTTGGGCC
>CAZNWS010000215.1:0-3083 GCA_964576495.1 uncultured Hydrogenophaga sp.
CCTCGGCACCAAAGCGCTCGGCGAGTTGCTGGCCGCGCTCCAAGGTGCGGTTGGCAATCGCCATACTTTTGGGGCTTTTGGCCGCGAAATGGGTGACCGCCAACTCGATCATTTCACCCGCACCGACAAACAGCACGCGGATGTCGCGCAGGTCTTCGAAGAGTTGGCCGGCCAAACGCACCGCGGCAGCGGTCATGCTGATGGAGTGCGCGCCGATGTCGGTGGAGCTGCGCACCTCTTTGGCCACCGCGAACGTGCGCTGAAACAACTGGTGCAGGGTGCTGCCCAAAGCGCCGGCGTCTTCGGCGGCGCGCACGGCGTCTTTGAGTTGACCCAAAATTTGGGCCTCGCCCAAGACCATGCTGTCCAAGCCACTGGCCACGCGAAAAGCATGGCGTGCCACCGCATCACCGTGCAAGAGATAGGCGTGTTGGCGCAGGTCTTGGGTGCTGACCCCACCGGTGGCGGCCAGCCAGTTCAGGCTGTCTTCCATGGCCGCTTGACCACCCACGCCATACAGCTCGGTGCGGTTGCAGGTCGACAACAGCGTGGCTTCGGGCGATTGGGCCACGGACTGGCGCAAACGCAGCAGGGTGGGGGGCACTTGGTCGATGGCGAACGCAAACCGCCCCCTCAAATCGAGGGGGGCGGTGTGGTGGTTGATCCCCAAGGCCCAGACGGTCATGTCTCAGATTATAAAATTTGACCGTTTCACACTGTGCGGGCTATTGAGCATGACCCTCCTCGGTTTTTTCTTTCACCTGCTGGGCTTTGTGGCGCCAGCCTTGGTGGTGGCTGGTGTGTTGTGGCTGGCCCTGCGCCGGGGTCGGGTCCGCGGGGGCTGGTCGAGCACGCGGCAGTACCGGGCCTTGGCGGGATTGGGCTTGGCGATCTTGGCCATCGGCTGGGTTTTGACTGGTGCAGACGGCAGCATGGTCACCTACGCGGCCTTGGTGTGCGGCCAAGGTACGCTGGCCGCGTGGTTGCGTCGAGCCTGAGCCTTCAACGGTCGGGGTGGAATAGGTCGATGCGGTCGGTGATCAAGGCATCCAAGCCCATGGCCCAGAGGCGATCGGCGTCTGCCGTTTCGTTGACCGTGTAAGCCAGCGACCACAGCCCCGCTTGTCGAACACGCTGAGCATGTTCGGCCGTCCAAGCACCGTGGGCCAAGATCAAAGCGTGACAACCCAAGGCTTGTGTTTGCTGCAAGGCGGAATCGCTCCAAGCTTCAAACAGCCGCCCGCGTTGCCATTGCGGCGCGGTGGCTTGTAGCCCGGCGAGTGCCTCGGCCGAGAATGAGGTGATCAGGTGGTTGGGGCTCTGGGCGTTTTGGTTCAGCCAGTGACCCAGCGCCTCGCCCCATTGCCGGGCCTGCAGCGGATCGCTGGGCGGTTTGAGTTCCAAGTCGAGGCGCCAATCGCGGTTTTGAGCAAGTTGCAGTACCGTTTCCAAGAGGGGTAATGGTTGCCTCGCATAGTCTGGGCTGTGCCAGGACCCTGCGTCCAAACGCTCCAAAGAGGCCCAGGGTTGTGCATGCGCCCATCCTTGGCCGTTGGTGGTTCGGTTCAAAGTGCCGTCGTGCATGAGAAACCACACGCCATCGGCGCTTTGCCGAATATCGCACTCGAACATGCGGTAGCCAGCTTGGGCGCCGCGTTCAAAGGCGGCCCGTGTGTTTTCAGGTGCCAGTGTGCCGGCGCCGCGGTGCGCGATCCAACGCGGGTAGGGCCACGCCTCAGAAGCGCCAACCGGCTTTGACACTGTAGGACGGAACATCGCCCGTTTTGTCGTATTCGAGGTTGAAGTTGATGAGCAACAAGTTGGCACCAATTCCCACAAAGGTCTTGTTCAGTGTGACGGAGTCATTGAATGCCCCAGCACTGCCCTTGGCTTTGACCAAGCCCAAGCCAGCGTAGGGTGTCAACATGGCCAAACCTTTGGAGATGGACACGTCCACCCCTTGGGTTTTTAGGGTGTAGCCTTTGATGCCGGTGAGTTCGGTGGCGCTGGCCCGCACACCCACGGCGGGCAGCAAAGCGCCCCCATCGAGCAAAGCAAAGCGCAGTTCCACACCGCGTTGGTCGATGCCATTGGTCGCGCCATTGCCGTCCATGCCGCTGCTGATGAAGGCGCCCAAATCCCAACCGCCCGGCAAGCCTTTGTGGGCATGCAGCGAGGCCCAATACATATCGGATTTCAAGGCCGTGGTAGCACTTTGGTAAATGGCGGTGTTTTGCAATCGGGCATGGGAAACGGAAAAACCCAAATCAAAACCAGTCAGACCTTGTGGTTCAGCGGGTAATTGTCCGCGGTAACCGGCCATGGCACCGGTGTCCTCCACCATGGATTTAAACGCGGCGGCGTCAGGCAATTGGGTGGCATCCACCGATTGAGCTGGTGTCAAACCAGACGCAGTGGCCATGACGCCCAAGACCAACATTTTTTGCAACATGGGTTCTCCATTGGGGGTAATTGAGTCCTGTTCAGAACTTCTGAAACAAAGTATAGCCCTGAGAGAAATCAGTGAATAAGGTCTTTGGGTTTGTCAAGGGGCCTGAAAGGCGCTTGCGTTACCATCGTCACTCCTAGGAATTTGCTGGACACCGATCCACCCCATGAACGCTTCGACCCCCCTGAATTTGTTGTTGGCTCAAGCCGAGGATGCGCCGCGTTTGCGCGAAATTCCTTACAACTACACCTCGTTTTCCGATCGCGAAATCGTGTTGCGTTTGTTGGGCGAGCGTGCATGGTCCTTGCTGGACAATTTGCGGGGTGAACGTCGCACGGGCCGCTCGGCGCGCATGCTCTATGAGGTGTTGGGTGACATCTGGGTCGTTCAGCGCAACCCTTATTTGCAAGACGATTTGCTGCAAACGCCCAAGCGTCGCCAGCAACTGGTGGAGGCCTTGCGTCATCGTTTGGGTGAAGTTCAAAAACGCCGCACGCCCGACGCCGATGCGGCGCGAGATGCTTTGGTGGGTGAGCTGCTGGTGGCCGCCCGTGCGGCTGTGGAGCGATTTGCCGCCGGCTTCGAGGAAATGGCACGTTTGCGCCAACAAGCGCAAAAGGTCTTGCGCAAGCTC
>CAZNWS010000216.1:0-3046 GCA_964576495.1 uncultured Hydrogenophaga sp.
GTCAACTCATCGACGGCTACTTGCGCGCCTTGGGCGAGAGCGACCTCTCGCGCCGCGAATCGATTTGGCAATTGCTGCACAGCCAGCAAGCTTCGCTGGCCAATCACCTGCAACAGCTGCACAGCAGCATGGCGCACAGCGACGCCGCCGCTTGGCGCACCAGCCGTTGGCCGTTGGCGTTGCCGTGGGTCCACCAGCTCTTGCCCGACCAGTGTTTTGATTTGCGTGATTTGATCGCCATTCACGCCCAGGGCATCGCCGAGGTGCACACCAACGCCGAAGGCCTGAGCCCCCGCGATCAAGCCTATCGCATGAGCGCCGAGCTGTTGTTGTTCCAACATTCCTGCCACTGGTTTTGTCGCTCGCAGGCCGTGGCTTCGGCGCGTTTGGTCATGCGGCATCAAACACCGCACCAACAGGTGTTGGCCTCGGTGAGTCCCAACACCCGCGCGGCTTATCAAGCCCTCACCGGCTTGCGCTGAAACCGCCCGGCTCACAAGCCGGCGAAGTTGGGCTTGCGCCGCTCCATGAAAGCCGAGAAGGCCTCTTTGGCCGCGGGTGCCCGCAACAAACGGGCAAAAGTTTCGGCTTCGCGGCCAATGGTATCGAGCACCGCCGGCTGTTGGGATTGCTTCATCAAACGCTTGGTCTCGATCAAAGAAGCCATGGGTTTTTGCGCCAATTTGTGGGCCACCGAGTGGGCATACGACGCGGCCTCGGTGGGTGGCAACACGCGGTTGACCAAGCCCACTTCCAAGGCCGCCTCGGCCATGAAGGGTTCGCCCAACAGCAAGGCCTCAGCCGCGCGGTGGTAACCCATCATTTGCGGCGCGAGCAAACTCGACGCAGCCTCGGGGCACAGCCCCAAATTGACAAATGGCATGGCAAACGCCGCATTGTCGCCGGCGTACACCAAGTCGCAATGCAAAAGCATGGTCGTGCCGATGCCCACGGCCGGTCCGCACACCGCCGCCAACAAGGGCTTGGGGAATTCGGCCAAAGCACGCAAGAACAAAAACACGGGCGCCGAAGGCTCTGAGGGTGGGTGGTTCAAAAAATCGGCGATGTCGTTGCCGGCCGAGAACACCGTCTCGTGACCTTGGAACACCACACAACGGACCGTGTCGTCGGTCTGGGCTTGGCGCAAGGCCTCGGCCAAGGTCGCGTACATGGCCGCGGTGATGGAGTTCTTTTTGTCCAAACGGTTGAAGGTCAGGGTGCACACACCACCTTCGGTGTGGTTGAGGATGTCGCTCATGGTCAGACGCTTTCAAAAATGCCGGCGGCGCCTTGGCCCATGCCGACGCACATGGTCACCATACCGTACTTCTTTTGGTGGCGTTTGAGCGCGTGCACCACGGTGGCCGCTCGAATGGCGCCGGTGGCGCCCAGGGGGTGACCCAAGGCGATTGCACCGCCCATGGGGTTGACCTTGGCGGGGTCCAAGCCCAGCGTGTTCATCACGGCCAGCGATTGCGCAGCAAAAGCCTCGTTGAGTTCGAACCAGTCGATGTCTTGCTGGCTCAAGCCGGCGTAACGCAGCGCGGCGGGAATGGCCTCGACCGGGCCGATGCCCATGATGTGGGGCGGCACACCACGGCTGGCGTAGCTGACGAAACGCGCCAAAGGTGTCAGGTTGTAGCGTTTGATGGCCGCTTCGCTGGCCAAAATCAAAGCCCCCGCGCCGTCGCTGGTTTGGGAGCTGTTACCAGCGGTAACGGAGCCGCGGGCCGAGAACACGGTGCGCAGTTTGCCCAAGCCTTCTAGGTTGGTGTCGGGGCGTGCGCCTTCGTCCAAGCTGATGGTGCGTTCGCTCACCGAGACCTGCGCCGAATCCAAGTCAACGCGTCGGTCTTGCACGGTCACGGGCGTGATCTCATCCTTGAATTCACCGGCCTGCATGGCGGCCACGGCACGCGCGTGCGACTGCACCGCAAACGCGTCTTGTTCGTCGCGTGAGACTTTCCACTGCTGCGCGACCTTCTCGGCCGTCAGGCCCATGCCGTAGGCAATGCCGTAGCGATCGATGTCGTCGGTGTTGGCGAAAATCGTGGGCGAGAGGCTGGGCGAGTTGCCCATCATGGGCACCATGCTCATGCTCTCGGTACCGGCGGCGATCATCACGTCGGCCTCGCCCACGCGGATGCGGTCGGCGGCCATGGCGATGGCCGACAAGCCCGAGGCGCAAAAGCGGTTGACGGTGATGCCGCCCACGCTGTTGGGCAAACCGGCCAAGATGGCACCGATGCGCGCCACGTTCAAGCCTTGTTGGGCTTCTGGAATGGCGCAACCGCAGATCACGTCTTCGATGGCCTTGGGGTCCAAGCCAGGGACTTGCGCGACCGCGGCACGCAAGGCGTGGGCCAGCAGGTCGTCGGGGCGCAGGTGTTTGAACGCGCCCTTGTGCGAGCGGCCAATGGGGGTGCGGGTGGCCGCAACGATGTAAGCGTCTTGCAACTGTTTCATGGGGACTCCAAGGGGTTCAATTTCTCAAGGGCTTACCGGTGTTGAGCATGGCCAAAATCCGTTCTTGGGTTTTGGGGTGCACGATCAAGGCGCAGAACGCTTGGCGCTCCAAGGTCATCAGGTAGGCCTCACTGACCAAGGTACCGGCCTCGACGTCGCCGCCGGTCAGTACGTTGGCGATCAAGGTGGCGATATGGAAGTCGTGTTGGCTGATGAAGCCCCCATCGCGCATGTTGACCAACTGGCCCATGATGGTCGCCTTGGCCGAACGTCCACTGACCGCAAACAGGGTCTGCAAGGGTGGGCGGTAGCCGCTGTGGTACAGCGCGCGCGCCTCATTGGCCGCCACGAACAGCAGCTCATCTTTGTGCGCCACCACCACGTCGGTGGGCAGCACATAACCGAGCTGGCGCGACTCCAAGGCGCTGGTGCCGACCTTGGCCATGGCCGCGGCCGTGAAGCCCTCGGTCAGGAAGGGCAAAAGGTCTTTGCCGCTGGAAGCCTGTGCGTTCTCGGCCGCGCGGCGCGCGATGTAGGTCAGGCCACCGGCGCCGGGAATCAAGCCCACACCCACTTCGAC
>CAZNWS010000217.1:0-3038 GCA_964576495.1 uncultured Hydrogenophaga sp.
TACGTGCAAGAAAAAATCAACGCTGTGACCGCCGGTTTCGGTTCGGGCACGCGCATCGCGAGCAACCTGAGCGCCATGGCACGCCAACACGCGCGCGCCCAGCTGCGCCGGCCTTGCCACGTGTGGGTCATGTCCGACGGCTACGACACCGACCCGCCCGAGCAGCTGCGCCAGTCGCTGTTGCAACTCAAGCAACACGGCGCGCGCATCACCTGGTTTCATCCCAACGCGCAGCGCCCCAACGCCCAAGCCATCCAGCACGCAAAATCCTGTATCGATCGATTCATCCCGCTGGCCCAGCTGGCCGATCTGCAGCGCGCCCAGCACCTGCTTCACTGAACGAGAAACGCCACCATGACCCCCACCACCTGGCTCACCTTCGCGCACCAGTTCCAACAATCGCAGCAGCCCTATGCCTTGGTCACCGTGCTGCGCGTGACCCCACCGACATCCTCGCGTCCCGGCGACAAAGCCGTGGTCACCCCCGATGGCACCATCCACGGCTGGATCGGTGGCGGCTGCGCACAGCCCGCCGTCATCAAAACCGTGCGTGCCGCCTTGGTCGACGGCGCTCCGCGCACCATCCGCATCTCGCCCGCCGACGAAGGCAGCGAACAGCTCTTGGGCGACGTCTTGGCCTTTGGCATGACCTGTCACTCCGGCGGCACGCTGGAGCTTTTCATCGATCCGGTCTTGCCGCTCACCGAGCTGACCGTCATGGGCGACTCGCCAGTGGCGCACGCGCTGTGCGAACTCGCGCCCCGCGTGGGTTTCTCGGTGCGCGCCGTGCCCATCGCTTTTGACCAAGCGCCCTCGGGCGGCTGGGTGATCGTGGCCACCCAAGGCCGAGGCGACTTGCCCGCTTTGCGTGCCGCTTTGGAAGCCCAATCGCGCACCGTGTGGTTCGTCGCCAGCGAGCGCAAGGGCAAGGTGCTCAAAGATTCTCTCAAGGCCAGCGGCTTGCCCACCGCGGCGGTCGACGCCATCGTGGCCCCCGCGGGCACGCCCATTGGCGCACAAACCCCAGAAGAAATCGCCTTGTCGGTGTTGGGGGCCGTCGTCGCCGCGCGTCGCCAAGCGCCCGCCAGCCAACCCAGTGCACAGCCCATCGCTCAGCCCGCTGTGGCCGCAGCACCGATTGAAGCTGCGCCCAAAGCTTCGTGCTGCGGGGGCGCCAAAGCCGCACCCGTGCCCGAACCCTTGCCGACATTGGCCAGCGCAGGCAAAGGCAGTTGCTGCGGCGGGGGAGCCTGACCATGGCTTGCTTGCTCAAAGGCGGTGGCGGTTTGTACAGCCGCGTGGTGGTCGGGGCCGTGCTCTTGGCCGCGGGTGCCGGTAGCCGTTTGGGTCACCGACCCAAAAGTCTGTTGGAGCTCGGCGGCGTGCCGCTCATCCGCCGTCAGCTCATTGCCTTGTCGGGCGCGGGCGTGGGTGAGGTGGTGGGGGGCTTGGGGCACCACGCCGCGGCCATTGAGCTGGTCATCCAAGATTTCCCCGTCACCATCGTGCACAACCCCGATCCCGATGCGGGTCAGGTGTCCTCGTTGAGAGTGGGTTTGGAAGCGCTGCAAGGTAAGCTGGACGCGGTCTTGGTGAGTTTGGCCGACTTGGCCTTGCTCAATGCGCAAGATTTGACGGATGTGATCGGGGCCTACAAAAAACGCCCCGAAGGCACGCAGGTGCTCATCCCCACGGTAGGCGACTTGCCGGGCAACCCCGTCATGTTCAGCCAAGAGGTGCGCCAACAGGTGCTCAGCCAAGCCGCCAACGTGGGCTGCAAACAGTGGCAAGCCGCCAACCCCGAGGCCGTGCACCGTTGGGTCACCGAGAACCGCCGCTACCGTTTGGACATCGACGCCCCCGAAGACATCGAGGCCTTGGCCCGCACCAGCGGTCACCAACTGCGCTGGCCGGCCGCGTTCGCGACCGACCCCACCGCCGCATGAAACCCAGCCCCATGTCCCAACAACGCCAGCTGTGGCCCACCACCATGGGTGTGTACCAATGGGCTGATGCGCCCGAGGTCAACCCCTTGTTGGTGCGCGTTTTGGGCGCGCTGCGCGCCACCGGCCAAGCCGCGTCGGGGCAAACAGGACCGTTCTTTGCCAGCGGCGACGACCTGCTCCAGCGCATCAAGATCCCCGAGTGGCAGCGCTTGGTGCAGTTTTTGGTCAACGGCATCCGCGACACCGTGGCCGTGGCCAACGCGGGCGCTTGGGACGCATCGCACGGCGAACAACCCGGTATGCAAATCGCCATCGAAGGTGTGTGGTGCCAGTTCAGCAACCACGCCGCCCACCACGATGTGCACACCCACGGCAATTGCTCGTGGTCCGGTGTGTATTACGTCGACCTCGATGACGAGGCCGAGCGCATCGCGCACCCCGGCTTGGGTGAGCTCAACGGCATCACCCGTTTTTACGGGCCGTACTTCAACCGCTTGGGCGGTGCGCACGCCGATTTTGGCAACGCCTACTTGCAAGTGCCGCACACCGACATCGCGCCTGAGTCGGGCAAGCTGGTGGTCTTTCCCTCGTGGTTGCCGCACCAAGCCATGCCTTATGTGGGGCAGCGTGACCGCTTGATCGTGTCCTTCAACGCCAGCGTGCACAGCGAGCGCGGCCACAACCAACTTCACGCTTACCAGCGCGGTTGACCATGGCACAAACCAGCACCTTGCCCACCCGAATGCCAGCCCCCAGCGCTTGGGCCGCGGCCGGTGCTGCCGCCTGGGGTGGGGTGTCTGCGGCTGCTTGGGCACAGGTGACCTTGGCGTATGTGGGTTGGACGGTGTTGGCGCACATGGGCATTCAACTGACTTGGTTGTGGTGGAGCGGCATGTCGGCCGTGGTGCTGTGGTGCGTGCTGCGGGTGTGGCAACCCGAACGCGCTTGGCAACACCACCGTGCTTGGCACGCGGCGCTGTGGGGGCTGAGCGTGGGCGGTTTGTGCCTCATGCAAAGTCCTTTGCCCCGCCACGCAGAGGGCTTTCCGCGCGGTGGACGAACTTCGACGCGGGGTTTCGCCCCGCCTGCAGC
>CAZNWS010000218.1:0-3034 GCA_964576495.1 uncultured Hydrogenophaga sp.
AACACGTTTTTGCCTTGATCGCGGAAGTACTCCGCGATCACATGGGTCATGTGGGTGGCTTTGAGGCGCAAGACCGGCGAGACGTTGGCTGGTGCGGCCACCAAGACCGATTTGGCCAAGCCCTCTGGCCCCAGTGACTCTTCGATGAACGCCTGCACTTCGCGGCCACGTTCACCGATCAAACCAATCACGACCACATCGGCTTCGGTGAAACGCGTGAGCATGCCAAGCAACACGCTTTTGCCCACGCCGGAGCCGGCCACCAAACCCAAACGTTGCCCACGACCAACGGTGAGCATGCCGTTGATGGCTTTGACACCCACGTCCAAGACTTGCTGGATGGGGCCGCGCTCCATGGGGTTGATGGGTCGGCCGTGCAAGCTCAGCACATCCTCACACAAGGGCGCGGGTTTGCCATCGAGCGGCTCGCCACGTCCGTCCAAAATACGGCCCAACAACGACGGGCCCAATCGCACTTGGGCGCTGGGACTGATCAAGCGCACCGAGGCACCAGGGCCGATGCCCACGGGGTCGGTGAACGGCATCAAATACAAGGTTTGGTCGTTGAAACCGACCACCTCAGCTTCCACGCTGTGCCCCATTTGACCGCGCACTTCACAGCATGCACCCAGCGGGGCCATGATGCCGCGCGTCTCCAGGCGCATGCCCACCAAACGCACCAAGGTACCGCTGCGCTGGGGCTCGGGCGCACGAATGTCTTGCACCAAGTGGCTGACTTCGTCGTCAAAGTCAATCATGCTGTGACTCCTGGGGTGACTCATCGCTCAACGGTGGCGATTCGCGCAGGTCCTGCACATCATCGACCTCGCTGACCGTGTCTTTGCTCTCAGGCTTGGCCCAACGTGGCGTGACGGGCGAGACCGGGTGTATCAGGCTGGACTGTTTCAGCCAGGCGTCGGGTTGCGCCAAGATGCGCCGCGCCAAAGCCTCTAAACGGTGTTCGATCAGGTCTTCCACCACCGTGTCGTTGACCGATACCCGAACGCTGCCGCGTTGCAATTGGGCATCCGATGTCATGACGCACCGCGCCACCAACTCGGGCGCGGCTTCGATCAAGGCATCGGCGTCCATGGGATTGAGGTGCAAGGTGACTTTTTCTCGGGTTTCACCCAAGGCATCCAAGGCTTGTTTGACCAGGTTGGCCACAGCATCGCCGGAAACTTGCAATTCACCACGCACCAATTGTTCCGCCATGTGCAAAGCCAAACGCTTGAGCGGCTCAAAAAACCGTTGGGGTTCGTGGTTCAAAGCCTGCAAGCCGTTCATGAGCTCGTCGAGCAACGCCACCTGAGCGGCTTGCTGGGCCGCCGATTCGGCTTGGGCCTGGGCATGGCCTTCGGCCCAGCCTTGAGCATGGGCGGCTTGGGCAATGCGTTGCAACTCATCGGGGCTGTGCATCACACCGTCTGTCACCGGTGCGGCTTCATCCAGCACCGGCACCTCCTCACTTTCGGTGTTCTCAGGTGGCTCGGCAACGGGTGTTTCAGGTTGGGCGGCATCGAACTCGGGTCCTGCGGGTGCGGTGTCCTGCGTTCCGATGTCGTCTTGCGGCACTTCGACCGCATCCAAAGGCTCCCCCAAAGGGGCAACGCGCCAAGGCCCGAAGTCCTGCGCTTGTTGTTCGTTCCAATGGACCCGCAGAAAGTGCGGCTGGGACTTGACCGGCGCCAGCAAAGGGTCGGGTTCCCACGCCGCAGGGCGTTTGGGCTGATCAAACAAAGTCATCGCCGCGACCCGCCAAGACCAACTCGCCCTTGTCGCTCAACTTGCGGGCAATGCGCATGATGGCTTTTTGTGCGTCTTCAACGTCGGTGATGCGCAGCGGGCCTTTGGCTTCCATCTCGTCGATGAACATGGCCCGGGCACGTTGCGACATGTTGTCGAAGAATTTGTCCTTGACGTATTCGGCCGCACCTTTGAGTGCGGTCATGAGCATGTCGGGTTCGACGTTGCGCATGATGGTCTGGATGGCGCGGTTGTCCACCATCGAGAGGTTCTCGAACGTGAACATATTGTCTTGAATCTTGAGTTTGAGTTCGGGGTCGAGTTGCTCCAAACCACCCATGATGGAGGTCTCCAAATCGACCTTCACGAAGTTCATGATCTTGGCCGCAGCCTTGACACCACCGAAGCTCGAGGACTTGGCCGACGAACTGGTGGCGAATTGCTTCTTCATGATGCCTTCGAGTTCTTCCATGGCCGAGGGCTGCACGGTCTCCAAACTGGCCACGCGTTGCAGCACTTCGGGTCGTACTTCCACGGGCAAGAAGTTAAGCACGTCGGCGGCCACGTCGTATTCGAGCACCGACAAAATGATGGCCGTCACTTGGGGGTGTTCGCCGCGGATCATGTCCGCGATCGAACGCGCGTCCATCCACTTCAAAATTTCCAGGCCTTTGCTGCCCTGCCCCGGCATGATGCGGCTGAGCACGGAAGCGGCCTTGTCATCGCCCAAGGCTCGGCGGAACACTTTTTCGACGTAATCGCCGGTACCCAAGCCCAAGCTGGTTTGCTTTTTCAAGGTGGCCACGAACTCATCCAAGACGATGTTGACCGCCTCTTGCGACAAATCGGCCACCGAGACCATGGCACCGCCCAGCGACTGCACTTCGCGAGGGTTGAGGTACTTGATGATTTCGGACGCTTGCTGCTCACCAAGCAAGAGCATCAAGACGGCCGCACGCTGGGTGCTGGTGAGTGCGTCCAGCTCTGCCTGCAAGGCCTCGGTCATGACGATTTCGGGACCGCCGGGCAGCGCTGGGGGTTTCGCCGCCGCGGCGTCTTTGCCATCCTTGCCCTTGGCGTCCTTGGCTTTGGGGTCTTTTTTGGCGTCTTTGCCAGCGTCTTTTTTATCGGCCATGGGGGTGTCCTCCTGGTGTGGCCGCTCAGGCCACCTTGATCATGTTCTTGAGCACGTTGGCCACGCGACCCGAGTCTTCGGCCACCAACATCCGGATGAGGGCCACCTTGTCGTCGTAGGTGTTGGCCGTGTCCAGCATGTCGGCAGAGATGC
>CAZNWS010000219.1:0-3006 GCA_964576495.1 uncultured Hydrogenophaga sp.
TGTCTTGCACCCGCGCCGCCCCCACTTGTTGGGCGTAGCGTTCGAAACTTTGTTCGGCCTTGTCCTGCCCCAAAAACCGCGCCACCAGGGGCAACAGGTCGGACACTTGCGCACGGCCCTGCCAAAACACCGGGCGCGCGCCGGCGTTGCGGTTGAACACATCCACAAACAACAAAGCTTGACTGGTCTCCACCGCTGTGGGCGAGCGCCACAAGGACACTCCCACATAGGCCGCGATGTTGAGCATCAGGCTCCAAATGAGCGAGTGCGTGAGGTTGTCCAAACCCGAGAGCCCCAAGAAGGCTTCGGGCTTGAGCCATGCCAAGCCCCAAGGGCCGTCTTGTAAGAACCCGATGGGGAACCAGCCCGATTTGGCCAAGGACGGCAGCATCAACGTATAAGCCCAAAACGCAAAACCCACGATCAAACCCGCCAAAGCGCCACGCTGTGTGCCACCCTTCCAATACATGCCACCCAACATGGCGGGGGCGAACTGGGCCACAGCGGCAAAGCTGATCAGTCCAATGCTCACCAAGGCATAAGCTTCACCGGCCAGGTGAAAGTAGAGGTACCCCAGCAGCATGATGCCCAAAATGGCTGCCCGTCGAATGCCCAATAAGAGGCTGCTCAAGCTGCCACTGGCGCGAGCACCAAAGCGCTGAGTGCGCAGCAACCAAGGCATCACCAGGTCGTTGCACACCATGGTGGACACGGCAATGGCCTCCACGATGACCATGCCCGTGGCGGCCGACAAGCCGCCCACAAAGGCCAGCAGCGCCAAAGCGGTGTAGCCCTCAGCCAAGGGCAAGGACAACACAAAGGTCTCGGGATTCATCTTGCCCGGGCCAAAGTACATCAAGCCCCCCAACGCGATCGGCAACACAAAGAGGTTGATCAACAACAAATACAGCGGGAAAACCCACACCGCCCGTCTCAGGTGACGCTCATCCACGTTCTCCACCACCATCACCTGGAACTGCCGCGGCAAAAAAATCACCGACAGCATGGCCAGGACGATCAGCGAGAACCACTGCGCGTAAGCGAAGCTCTGGCCCTGGCCGAATTGCATGAGCTGACGCAAGCTGTCCACGGCATGCGCTTGGGCAAACACATCGCTGACGCCGTCAAACAGCACATACGTGACGAACACCCCCACGGCCATGAAGGCCACCAACTTGACCACCGACTCAAACGCAATCGCCGCGACCATGCCCTCGTGGCGCTCGGTGCTGTCCAAGTGGCGTGCGCCAAATACGATGGTGAAGCCAGCCAAGGCCAGGGCCAAATACAGGGTGCTGTCGTTCCACCACTGCGCCGCTTGCACCGCGGGTGAGCCCAAGGGTGAGGTGAGCACAGCGTATGCACTGGAGATGCCTTTGAGCTGCAAGGCGATGTAGGGCACGATACCCACCACGGTGATCAACGTGACCAAGCCCGCGAGCAGTGGACTTTTGCCGTAGCGGCTGGCGATGAAATCGGCGATCGAGGTGATGCGGTAGGTCTTGGCGATGCGGATCATCTTGCGCACCACCATCCACGCCAGCACCATGGCCAGCATCGGCCCCAAATAAATGGGCAAAAACCAAACGCCCGAATTCGCTGCTCGACCGACACTGCCGAAATAGGTCCAAGCCGTGCAATACACCGCCATCGACAAGGCGTAAACCCACGCGCTGGCGATCACCGAACGACCTTGGGCCGCTCGGTGATCGGCCCAATGCGCAACCGCAAAGAGCGTGAGCAAATACGCAAAAGAAATGCCGATGACCCAAGTTGCAGAGAGCATGGTGCGATCAATGCACGGGCGGGTCAGGCGAAAGCTCGGGGCTGCGTTCGACCACCCAGGCCACCGCCACGATCAGCAGCAACCAAACACCAAACAAGGCCATAGGAAACAGGGGCAAGCCCAGGACCAAAACATCGTGATCCCACAAAGCCAACAGAGGAAAGCTCAGCAAAGCCCAGCCCAGAAAAAACAGGGCCACCAAACGTTGGGCTCCGAGGCCTTGAAACACGCGCATCTCCTGTGGTGAGAACGCCGTTCTGCTGCGGCGCCCATCGGCCCATTGTGCCCCGGGCTCTTACCCACGTCTTACGCAAGCGGCGCGCACAAAAAAGCCGAGCACAAGGCTCGGCTTTTTTGCTGAAGGGCTCGCGTTCAGCGCTGGGTTTTGGCCAGCAACTGCCAAGTGTCGATCACCGAGTCGGGGTTGAGCGAGATCGAACTGATGCCCTCGGCTTGCAACCACTGAGCAAAGTCGGGGTGGTCGCTGGGGCCTTGGCCGCAAATACCCACGTACTTGCCCTGCGATTTGCAAGCACCGATGGCCATGCCGAGCATGACCTTGACGGCGGGGTCGCGCTCGTCAAAGTCCTGCGCCAACAACTCCAAGCCGGAATCGCGGTCCAAGCCCAAGGTGAGTTGGGTCAAGTCGTTTGAGCCGATCGAGAAACCATCGAAGTACTGCAGGAAATCGTTCGCCAAGACAGCGTTGCTGGGGATCTCGCACATCATGATCAACTTCAAGTCGTTTTCGCCGCGCTTGAGGCCTTTGTCGGCGAGCAACTCGGTCACGCGTTTGGCCTGGGCCAAGGTGCGCACAAAGGGCACCATGATTTGCACGTTGGTCAAGCCCATGTCTTCGCGCACACGCTTGAGGGCTTCGCATTCCATGGCAAAGGCTTCGCGGAAGTCTTCGCTGACGTAGCGCGCCGCACCGCGGAAACCCAGCATGGGGTTTTCTTCTTCCGGTTCGTAGCGGCTACCGCCCACGAGCTTTCGGTACTCGTTGCTCTTGAAGTCGGACAATCGCACGATCACAGGCTTGGGCCAGAAGGCCGCCGCGATCGTGGCCACGCCTTCGGCCACCTTGTCAACATAGAAAGCGCGGGGCGATGCGTGGCCACGGGCCACCGACTCGACCGCTTTCTTCAGATCGGCGTCAACATTGGGGTAGTCCAAGATGGCCTTGGGATGCACACCGATGTTGTTGTTGATGATGAACT
>CAZNWS010000220.1:0-2985 GCA_964576495.1 uncultured Hydrogenophaga sp.
CGGCCAAGCGCGATTTGGGCCAGGACGGTGATCTGGTCGACCTGGCCATGGTGACGGCGGCTGTATAACCTGCAGGGCCTGAACCTAAAATAAGTACTTTCGAGTGTTTCATTGGAAAAGTGAATTCTAAAGAATGGATTTCCGGTTACCGCTGCGCAGCACAAACGCCAGCGTGCCGTTGGGGCCCCAAGCTGTGGGGTTCATGGTTCATTGTAAGAGTCTGTTGATGATCACTTTCAGAGGAGACCCCACATGTCCTTGCTCAGCCATTTGGATTTGATCCGCCGAATCCCGATTTTTTCGATGTTGACCGAAGCCGAGGCCGCCTTGCTCAGCCAGCGCGCCGTCAAGCGCCGCTACAAACGCGGCGAGCATTTGCTCGTTCAGGGTGAGCAATCCCACGCTTTGTTCATTGTGCTGACAGGCAAGGCTCGTGTGGTGGTCCACGACGAACGCCAGCGCGAGGTCATTTTGAGCGACTTGCAACCCGGCGAGTGCGTGGGCGAAATGAGCCTCATTGATAACGAACCGCACAGCGCATCGGTGCGCGCCGACACGGTGTGTGATGTGTTGGTGTTGGAGTCACCCGCGTTTGCGCGTTGTTTGGCAGAGAACTCATCGCTGTCTTATGGCGTGATGCGCGGTTTGGTTCAGCGCTTGCGGCAAGCCGATCGCAAGATTCAGTCTTTGGCCTTGTCGGACGTGTATGGTCGTGTGGCCACGGCGCTCATGGACATGGCAGAGGTCCCCGCGAGCGGACCGATGGTGATACGCGAACGTGTTTCGCGCCAAGACTTGGCCAAGATGATTGGGGCTTCTCGCGAGATGGTCAGCCGGGTGATGAAGGAATTCGAGAAGACGGGTTTTATTCAGGTCGGTGCAGAGGGTTGCACCTGGATACGCAAAGAGCGCATGCCCGCACTGGCCTGACCTTTGCACCCGTGTGGCCGGCGCCTTCGGTTAAGCTAGGTGGCTCTGATTCTTTGTGTGCCCATGAACCGATCCATCAACACCCTCAACGCCGACCGCCGACCGCGCACACCCCCGGTTTTACAACGCTTTGCACAAGAAATTGCTTTGTTGGTGGGGGCTGTGTTGTTGCTCTTGGTTTTCTTGGCTTTGGCCACCCACGCCGTGACCGATCCGGCGTGGAGCACATCGGGTGTGCCGGGTGACTTGTCCAATTGGATGGGGTCTTGGGGCGCTGTGTTTGCCGATGCCGCCTATTACTTGCTGGGTTTTTCGGTCTGGTGGTTGTGGTTGTTGGGTTTGCGTCAATGGCTCTCCGCATTGGCCCAATGGTTGCGTGGTGCAGAACCACACCAGCGCACGACCGCGCCAGCCGTTCCCGTGACACCTTGGCAGCGCTGGCGCGATGCCTCCGTGGGATTTTGGTTGTCCTTGTGGGTCCTCTTGGCCGCCAGCACCACGTTGGAGTGGACCCGGCTGTACACCTTGGCCGACCGATTGCCGGGCGATGCTGGTGGCGTGTTGGGTCAGTTGTTGGGCCCCGTGCTCATGTCGGGTTTGGGCTTCACGGGTTCGGCCCTGCTGTCCTTGACCTTGGTCTTGGCCAGCAGCACGGTGGTGTTGCGCTTTTCTTGGTTGAATGTGGCGCAGCACATCGGTGAAAAACTCGATGCTTGGTTCGACTCGCGGCGCGAGCGACGCGAAGCCCAGGAAGACCAGTTGATTGGTGAGCGTGCGGCGCGTGAGCGCGAGGTGGTCTTGGCCGAAGAACGCATCGAAATTGAAGAGCATCACCCAGCGCCGGTGGTCATAGAGCCGGTGTTGGTGGACGTACCACGCAGCGAACGCGTGGCCAAAGAACGCCAAAAACCGCTGTTCCAAGACATGCTCGACAGCAAGTTGCCGCAGGTCGATTTGCTTGACAGTGCACCACCTCAGGCCTCGACCGTTTCTGCCGAAACGCTGGAAATGACCAGTCGCTTGATCGAGAAAAAGCTCAAAGACTTTGGTGTGGAGGTGCGCGTGGTCGCTGCTGCGCCTGGGCCGGTCATCACCCGGTATGAGATCGAGCCCGCCACGGGCGTGAAGGGTTCGCAAATCGTCAACTTGGGACGCGACTTGGCGCGCTCCTTGTCCTTGGTGTCAATCCGGGTGATCGAAACCATCCCCGGCAAAAACCTGATGGCTTTGGAGTTGCCCAACGCCAAGCGTCAGACCATCAAGCTCAGCGAAATTTTGGGCTCCTCGATTTACAACGACGCGCGCTCCTTGCTCACCATGGGCTTGGGCAAAGACATCAGCGGTTTGCCGGTGGTGGCCGACTTGGCCAAGATGCCGCACTGTTTGGTGGCCGGTACAACCGGTTCGGGCAAGTCGGTGGGCATCAACGCCATGATCTTGTCTTTGCTCTACAAGGCCGACGCCAAAGACGTGCGTTTGTTGCTCATCGACCCCAAAATGCTGGAGATGAGCGTCTACGAAGGCATTCCGCATTTGCTCGCCCCCGTGGTCACCGACATGAAACAAGCCGCGCACGGACTGAACTGGTGTGTGGGCGAAATGGAGCGGCGCTACAAGCTCATGAGCAAAATGGGCGTGCGCAACTTGGCGGGCTACAACAGCAAGATCGAAGAAGCGACTGAGCGCGGTGAGTTGATCGGCAACCCCTTCAGCCTCACACCCGAACAACCCGAGCCGCTGGAGACTTTGCCCTACATCGTGGTCGTCATCGACGAGCTGGCCGACCTGATGATGGTGGTGGGCAAAAAAATCGAAGAGTTGATCGCCCGTTTGGCCCAAAAGGCGCGCGCCGCCGGCATCCACCTGATTTTGGCGACCCAGCGACCCAGTGTGGACGTGATCACCGGACTCATCAAGGCCAACATCCCCACCCGCATTTCTTTCCAAGTCAGCAGCAAGATCGACAGCCGCACCATCCTCGACCAAATGGGTGCTGAGAGCTTGCTCGGCATGGGCGACATGCTTTACATGCCCAGCGGCACGGGCTTCCCGATT
>CAZNWS010000221.1:0-2975 GCA_964576495.1 uncultured Hydrogenophaga sp.
AACATCGTCACCTTGGGCCGCGTGCCGTTGCTGGCTTCGCTGCAGCGCACCGCCATCATGACCAGCGACAAGTTCAAAGGCGTGCGCCTGAACCTCGAGCCCGGCACCCTGCGCGTGGCCTCGAGCAACGCCGAACTGGAAGAGGCCGTGGACGAACTCGACATCGACTACGGCGGCGACGCCATCGAGATCGGTTTTAACGTCACCTACCTGATCGACGCTTTGCAAAACATGTCGCAAGACATGGTGCGCATCGAACTGTCCGACGGCAACAGCTCCGCGCTGGTGACCAACCCCGAAGACAACGCCTTCAAGTACGTTGTCATGCCCATGCGTATTTAAGCGAACAATCCCCAGAAGAACTTGCCAACCCGCTACCCAGCGGGTTTGGCGTTTTTACAGCATCACAGAAAAGCCCACATGTCCGAAGCCAACCAGAACAACGACGCCGTCAACACCGGCGCAGCCGACGCCGACAGCTCCAACTTTCAGCCCACCATCGACGCCCACCAAGCCGGTGCCAGCGAAGGTTACGGCGAAGGCGCGATCCAAATCTTGGAAGGCTTGGAGGCGGTGCGCAAGCGCCCCGGCATGTACATCGGCGACACGTCCGACGGCACGGGCTTGCACCACTTGGTGTTCGAGGTGGTCGACAACTCCATCGACGAAGCGTTGGCTGGCCACTGCGACGACATCTTGGTGACCATCCACTCCGACAACTCCATCAGCGTGGTGGACAACGGCCGCGGCATCCCCACCGGCGTGAAGATGGACGACAAGCACGAGCCCAAGCGCTCGGCGGCCGAAATTGCGTTGACCGAACTGCACGCGGGCGGCAAGTTCAACCAGAACAGCTACAAAGTGTCCGGCGGTTTGCACGGCGTGGGCGTGTCGTGCGTGAACGCGCTGTCGGTGTTTTTGCGTTTGACCGTGCGCCGCGAAGGCAAGGTGCATCAGCTCGAATTTGCCCGCGGCTTTGTGCAAAACCGCTTGATCGAAACCGTGGGCGGCGTCGAAGTCTCGCCCATGCGCGTGACCGGTGAGACCGAGAAGCGCGGCACCGAAGTGCACTTCTTGCCCGACACCGAGATCTTCAAAGAGAACAACGACTTCCATTACGAGATCTTGGCCAAGCGCTTGCGCGAGCTGAGCTTCTTGAACAACGGCGTGCGCATCCGCTTGAAGGACGAGCGCAGCGGCAAAGAAGACGACTTCTCGGGCGCCGGTGGCGTCCAAGGCTTTGTGAACTTCATCAACAAAGGCAAAACCGTTTTGCACCCCAACGTGTTCCACGCGCTGGGCGACCGCCAAAGCGACCAGGGCACCAACATCGGCGTCGAAGTGGCCATGCAATGGAACAGCGGCTACAACGAACAGGTGCTGTGCTTCACCAACAACATCCCCCAACGCGACGGCGGCACGCACTTGACCGGCTTGCGCGCGGCCATGACCCGCGTCATCAACAAGTACATCGAAGAAAACGAGCTGGCCAAAAAAGCCAAGGTCGAAGTCACCGGTGACGACATGCGCGAAGGCCTGTGCTGCGTGCTCAGCGTCAAGGTGCCCGAGCCCAAGTTCTCCAGCCAAACCAAAGACAAACTGGTGTCCAGCGAAGTGCGCGGCCCGGTGGAAGACGTGGTGGCGCGTTTGCTCACCGACTACCTGCAAGAAAAACCCAACGACGCCAAGATCATCTGCGGCAAGATCGTGGAGGCCGCCAAAGCCCGCGAAGCCGCTCGCAAAGCCCGCGAAATGACGCGCCGCAAAGGCGTGCTCGACGGCATGGGCTTGCCCGGCAAACTGGCCGACTGCCAAGAAAAAGACCCGGCGATGTGCGAGATCTACATCGTGGAGGGCGACTCCGCCGGTGGCTCGGCCAAGCAAGGCCGTGACCGCAAATTCCAAGCCATCCTGCCCCTGCGCGGCAAGATCTTGAACGTGGAAAAAGCCCGCTACGAAAAGCTGCTCACGTCCAACGAAATCTTGACGCTCATCACCGCGCTGGGCACCGGCATCGGCAAGGCCGGTGGTGAAGGCGGCAACGCCGACGGCAAAGACGACTTCAACGTCGCCAAGCTGCGCTACCACCGCATCATCATCATGACCGACGCCGACGTCGACGGCGCGCACATCCGCACCCTGCTGCTGACCTTCTTCTACCGCCAAATGCCCGAGCTGGTCGAGCGCGGCCACATCTACATCGCGCAGCCACCGCTGTACAAGGTCAAGGCCGGCAAAGAAGAGCTGTACCTGAAAGACGGCCCCGCGCTGGACGGCTTCTTGCTGCGCATCGCGCTCAAAGACGCCAGCGTCTTCACCGGCGGCCCCAACGGCAGCACGCTGAGCGGCGACACGCTCAACGAATTGGCACGCAAACACCAAGTGGCCGAAAGCGTCATTGCCCGCTTGTCCAACTTCATGGACACCGAAGCCCTGCGCGCGATCGCCGACGGCGTGGCGCTGAACCTGGACAGCATGGAACAAGCCCAGGCCTGCGCGCCCGCGCTGCAAGCCAAGCTGCGCGAGCTCAACACCACCGGCGTGCCCGCTGAAGTGAGCGCCGAGTTTGACGCGCGCACCGACAAACCCATTCTGCGCATCAGCCGCCGCCACCACGGCAACATCAAGAGCAGCGTCATCACGCAAGACTTTGTGCACGGTGCCGACTACGGCGCCCTGGCCGAAGCCGCCAACACCTTCCGCGGCATGTTGGCCGAAGGCGCACGCGTCATGCGCGGCGAAGGCGACAAGCAAAAAGAAGAACGGGTGAGCGACTTCCGCCAGGCCATGCGCTGGCTCATCAGCGAAGCCGAGCGCACCACCAGCCGCCAGCGCTACAAGGGCTTGGGCGAAATGAACCCCGAGCAACTGTGGGAAACCACCATGGACCCGAACGTGCGCCGCTTGCTGCGCGTGCAGATCGACGACGCCATCGAAGCCGACCGCGTGTTCACCATGCTCATGGGCGACGAAGT
>CAZNWS010000222.1:0-2972 GCA_964576495.1 uncultured Hydrogenophaga sp.
CATCGCCACCCCCGCCTTTCCAGACAACGGTCGCACGGTGTTCAAGGGTTACTTGTTTGCGGACAATGTCCTACTCAATGAGTCGGGTATGCAGAACCACCCGCTCACGCCCATGACTGACCCCAATTTGGTTCGTGTCATGCAAGCGCAAACCAAGCGCAAAGTTGGTTTGATCGACCACGCAACCGTGGCCCTTGGCGCGACGGCGATCCGCGAGCGCATTGCCGCGCTGCGCGCCGACGGTGTGGGCGTGGCGGTGGTCGACGCACTCAGCAACGATGACCTGTTGCGATTGGGGCCTGCCTTGAAGGACATGCCACTGGTCACCGCCGGTTCGGGGGTGGCCATTGGGTTGCCCGCCAACTTTGGCTTGAAGCCTTCTTTACAGTCCAGCCATTTGCCCCCCCCCAGTGGTTGGCAAGCCGTGGTCTCGGGCAGCTGCTCTTTGGCCCCCAACGCACAGGTGGCCCACTTCAAAGCCATGGGTCGGCCTGCGATGGTCCTCAAGCCGATGGCGCTGATGAATGGCCAAAGTGATGCGGTGGTGCAACAGATACTGGCCTGGGCCGCGCCGCGGTTGAAGGAAGGCCCGGTGCTGGTGTATTCGACCGCCGAGCCCGATGCGGTGAAGGCTGTGCAGTCGCAGCTGGGCGTGACCGAGGCGGGCGCTTGGGTCGAACACGCGCTGGCCGCGGTGGCGCGTGGTCTGGTCGATTTGGGCGTGAAGCAGTTGGTGGTGGCAGGGGGCGAAACCTCGGGCGCTTGTGTCCAAGCGTTGGGCATCGCGCAGTTGCAAATGGGCCCGCAAATCGACCCCGGCGTGCCGTGGTGCCATGCGCCCACTGAAAACGGCGGCCTGCACATCACGCTCAAGTCTGGCAACTTTGGCACCGAAGATTTCTTCAGCAAAGCCTTTACAGTCTTGGCATGAGCACGACCGAAACCCAAGCCCGAGAAGAGATCTGCCGCGTGGGCCGCAGCCTGTTTGAGCGCGGCTACGTGCACGCCACGGCGGGCAACATCAGCGTGCGGCTTGACGACGGCTTCCTCATCACCCCCACCGATGCGTGTCTGGGTTTTTTGGACCCGGCGCGCCTGGCCAAACTCGATGGACAGGGCCAGCAAGTCAGCGGCGACAAGGGCAGCAAAACCATCGCCTTGCACCGCCAAATTTATGCCGCTGCTTGTGAGGGCGATGTCCACACGCGCTGCGTGATCCACACACACAGCACCCACTGCGTGGCGCTCAGTCTGAACGCCCATGGACCCGAACTGCTGCCGCCCATCACGCCTTACTTTGTGATGAAGGTCGGCCATGTGCCACTCGTGCCTTACCACCGACCGGGCAGCCTCGATGCCGCGCAAGCGGTGGTAGCGCTGATCCGCCAATACGCCGCGCAGGGTGCGCCGATTCGCGCCGTGATGCTCACGCGCTTGGGACCCAATGTCTGGCACGATACGCCCGAGGCCGCCATGGCCACGCTCGAAGAGCTGGAAGAAACCGCACGGCTCATGCAGCTCCAACCCGATACGCAACCCCTGCACGCCAGTGCGCTGGACGAACTGCGACAAGCCTTTGGCGCGCGTTGGTGACATTCGAAAGTACGCGATGCCCCGTTTTGCCGCCAACCTCACGATGATGTACCCCGATGTGCCGTTTCTGGACCGCTTCGAAGCGGCGGCCCAAGACGGGTTCAAGGCGGTGGAATACCTGTTTCCTTATGCCTACGCATCAGCGGACTTGGTGGCACGCATGAAAGCGCATGGCTTACAGCAGGTCTTGTTCAACACGCCACCCGGCGGTACGGACTCGGCTTCTTTTACCCTCGCTTGGGATCAGGGCAGTCGAGGCACTGCTGGCGTGCCGGGGCGAGAGACCGAGTTCCGCTGCGGTTTTGAACAGGCCCTGGTCTACGCCGACGCTTTGGAGTGCCCGCGTATCCATGCGATGGTGGGTTTGCGCGCCGACGCGATCAGCGTCGAAGCCGCCGACGCCACGCTCATCAGCAACCTGCGCTGGGCCGCCGAACAAGCGGCCAAGGACGGCCGCGATGTGTTGATTGAGCCGATCAACCCGCGCAGCGTGCCTGGCTTTCACCTCAACCGCCAAGACCACGCGCACCGCATCGTACAAGCGGTGGGGGCGGCGAACTTGAAGGTGCAGATGGATTTGTTCCATTGCCAAATCGTCGAGGGCGACCTCAGCACCAAGATCACGCATTACCTGCCCACGGGGCGGGTGGGGCATTTTCAAATCGCCGACGTACCCTCGCGCCACGAGCCAGGTTCGGGCGAGGTGAACTGGGCGCACATTTTTGACACCATCGATCGGGTGTCCGCCGAATGCGGTTGGTCCGGTTGGCTGGGCTGCGAATACCACCCCGCCGACACGTCCGCAGGAGGCACCTCGCGCGGACTGGGCTGGCTGCGCTGAGGCTTCAGCCGTTTTCGCTGTCCAACACCGGCCGGTGGAGCAGTTGCTCCATGGGCCACTGCAGCAACTCGGCTAAGCGGCACACCACCCAACGTGCCTCGGCCGGTGAGACCACCGCAGGCTCGGCCAAGAGGCCTTGCTCGCATTGGTCCAGAGCCATCTCTTCGGTGATGCCGAGCTGAAACTGCAAGTCGGCGGCGCGACCCGTCAAAAGGTTCGCCATGTCTTCGCACAACTCGTAGCGTTGCAGCAAATCGTCGCGGCCCAGCGTGGGCTTGACTTTGCCCGCCGGCACGTACAGCGCGACAAAACTCTCGGGCAGGTGGATTTGGTGCTCGTCGCTGCCCATCACATGTTGCGGCGGTACTGACCGCCCACCTCAAACAGCGCGTTGGTGATTTGACCCAATGAGCACACGCGCACCGCGTCCATCAGCACCTCAAACACGTTGCCGTTGTCGATCACGGCTTGTTGCAAGCGCTTGAGCATGGCTGGGGCTTGTGCCGCATGGCGCTGGTGAAAATCGCCTAAGCGTTGC
>CAZNWS010000223.1:0-2969 GCA_964576495.1 uncultured Hydrogenophaga sp.
TTGCTCAGCCAATACCTGATCATGCCTTTCTTGGGCTTTGCCTTGGCCATGGCGCTGGGCCTGTCGCCCGGTTGGACCTTGGGCTTGATCTTGATGGCGTGTATGCCCGGCGGCACCACCTCCAACATCTTCACCTACTTCAGCAAAGCGGTGCTGGCCTTGTCGATCATGATGACCAGCGTGTCCACCTTGGTGGCTTTGGTCATGGTGCCGGCCTTGTTGGAGTTTTATTCCAACGCGGCGGGTCTGGGCAGCGAATTCAAGATCCCCGCGACCAACGTGGCGCAGGTCTTGTTGGTTTTGCTGGTGCCCACCCTCATCGGCATGGTCACCCGAAAACTCAACCCCAACATCGGTGCGACGTTGGAGTTGCTGGGTGGCCTCATGGGCATCGCGGTGATTTTGTTCTTGGTCGTCACTTGGATTCCGCGCAACCACATGCTCTTGGCGTCCACGCCATGGCCGGTTTATTTCAGCTCCATCGGGCTGGGCCTCTTTGGCATGACCTTGGGCTATTTTTTGGCTCGCGCCTTCAAACAAGACCCCAACCGCAGCCGCACCATCGCGCTGGAAACCGGCATTCAAAACGGCCCCATGGCGGTCTTGATCGTGACGCTCAGCATCACCGGCGCCATGCAGCAAGACGTGCTGTTGATTCCTGTGCTGTATTCGCTGTTCATCGTGATCAGCAGCAGCGTGGTCACGGTGTTCTTCCGCCGCTTGTCCATCCGCGAATCGCTGGCACGTGACCAGCGCAAGATGGGCAGCGTGATGAACGCTCGCTGAACGACGCTTCGGCGTCAGCCGATGGCGCGGACGAAGAACACCGCGCTCATCACCAAGCCCGTGGCGATGACGCCACGGCGCACCCACAACACCGGCAAGCGTTTGGACCAACGGGCGCCCCAAAAGCCCCCCGCGGTGGCGGCCACCATCATGGCCAAGCCTTGTGGCCAAGCGATGGCACCGGCCACCACAAACGCCACCACCGACAACAGCGACAAAACCAGTGAGTTGAGGTTCTTGAGCGCATTGACGGTGTGGATGCGCCCTTCGCCGGAAAGCGTGTACAGCGCCATCAGCAAAATGCCCAAGCCACCGTTGAAATACCCGCCATAAATGGCCACGACCAACAGGCCCGGTTCGCGCCAAGGACGGTCACTGGACGCTGTGCCCGGCGCCGATCGCGCGGCCAAGCGTGGGCCAAGGGCAAACAACAGCGTGGCGAACAAGAGCAAGGCCGGCACCAAGCCCACGAACACCGAAGCGGGCGTGACGAGCAAGAGCAAAGCCCCCAACACGCCGCCCAACGCGCTGATGCCCATCTCGCGCTGCAATCGCCGCCGCGGCAAAGCCTGCAACTCGGCTTTGAAACCCAAGGTACTGCCCGCGTAACCGGGGCTCACCGCCAACGCGCTGGTGGCGTTGGCCACGATGGGCGGAACGCCAGTGAACACCAGCGCAGGGAAGGTCAAGAAGCTGCCGCCACCGGCCACGGCGTTGAGCACACCCGCGGCAAACGCCGCCACGATCAAGAGCAGCCCATGGGCCAGATCGATCCCGAACAGCGACGCGTCCATGGCGGTTTAAGGGGTGGGGTGGATTTCGGGGGCGAGCAAGCTGCCGTTGCGCAAGCCGCGCACCGTGGACAGGCTCAACCACAACAGCAACGCCGACGTGATCGCGAGCAGCGCCACCGCCAACCCTTGCATCACCGCGCCACCGGCTTGCCCGGCCATGACCTGCGCCAAACGCAAAGTCAGCGAGGTGAACGCCGCGATGGGGAAAGACAAGGCCCAGAACGGCACCGAGAAGGGCTGGGACACGATGCGCTTGAACAAAGGCAAGAGCCACATCAAGACAAACGCGCCCACACCCCAAACCGCCTGCACCCAGAGCAAAGGCGCTTCATATTGAAGCAGCGACAAGCCGATGACCGACGGCGGCGCCAAGCTGATGAACCACGAGGGCAAGATGCGATCGGGCAAGGGGCTGTGGCCCACGCGGCGCGCCACCAACAAAGTCATCACGACGGGCCAGAAAAACACGCCAATGGCCAACTGCATGACCGACCACACCTCGTGACCCAAGCTCACGCCGGCCAACGGTGCCACCACATTGCCCACCACCGGAATGAACAGCACCGGCGTGATGGCAGGCCACATGAGCGCGGGTGGTGTACCGGGTGCGGGTGCGGCCACCGGCGCCAACCAACGGCCCAAGACCCACCACGTCGCCACCAATTGCCCCACCGAGCCGAGCCACCACAGGGTTTCCCACAACGGGGAAAAGCCCATCAAAGCGACGCCCACCGTGGCCACCAGCATGGTGCCCACGGGTGCGGCGGCCACAAAAGCGTGGCGCACCGGGTGCTTGAGGTCTTCAATCAAAGCCTCGGGGTAGCGCCAAGCGCGCAACACCGAAGCGAACAACAAGACCACCAACAAGGCGGCGGCCAACACACCCAGCACCGCCGACACCACCTCGGCCGCTTCACCGAACAAGGGCGCTGCGCGGTGCCAAGCCAGCGACCAGCCGCTGTAGCCCATGACCAGGGCAAACCAGCCAGGCATCAAAAACTTCAACGGGGTCGGGTGTGTCATGCGTTGTCTTTCAGCAGCACTTGCCTTCGTTGCCGCAGGCGATCTTGCTGTCGGGCACACCGAGCTTGCGCAAGATGATGCCCATCGGGCAGAAATTGGTCAGGCCGAATTGGAACAGATTCAAGCCGACAAAAGCGGTGAAGGCCAAAAACCAACTGTTGACAAACAAGGGGCTGGCTTCGACGCCCAGCGCCAATGAAATCATGATGAACAAGCCAGCGAAGACACGGATGTAACGTTCTACGGTCATTTCAAACTCCTAAAAAAAACAAATCATCAAACAGATGTGCTGGGGTGGCGATGACGGTACACCGCGTAATACAACACCGGAATCACCACCAAGGTGAGCAGGGTGGAGACCGCGAT
>CAZNWS010000224.1:0-2956 GCA_964576495.1 uncultured Hydrogenophaga sp.
CGAGTTGGCGTGCGGCGGCGGAGACATTGCCGCGGGTGTTTTCCAAGGCCATGTCGATGGCTTTTTGCGACAAGTCTGCCCAGTTTTGCGGGGGCGTGTCTTGGTGAACCGTTGACTTGGTTTGCAGCTCTTGGGTGATGTCGTCGGGCATGTGGGCCCAGTCGATGACGTGTTCACCATCGTCGAGCAAAGCGACGGCACAGCGCAAGACGTGGTTGAGCTGCCTCAAATTACCAGGCCATTTCAATTGCCGCAGGTGTTCCATCAACTCGGGCGCGACGGCGACGTGGGTGTGGGGTGCGATCTCCATCAGCATGCGTTCGCACAAGGCCACAAAATCGGTGCGTTCGCGCAAAGGTGGCAAGGTCAAATTCAAACCGTTGATGCGGTAATAGAGATCTTGTCGGAAGCGGCCTTGGGCCACGGCCTGTTTGAGGTCATGGTGGCTGGCACACACCAGATTGAAATCGACCGGAGTGCGGTGGCCGCTACCCACCGCGGTGACGGTGCGATCTTGTAAGACGCGCAGCAAACGTGTTTGTGCCGACAAGGGCATGTCACCAATTTCGTCCAAGAACAGCGTGCCGCCGTCGGCTTCGCGAATGCGCCCCACCGATCCTTGGCGCGAAGCCCCTGTGAAAGCGCCTGGTGCGTAGCCAAACAATTCGGCCTCGATCAGAGACTCGGGCAGGGCGGCGCAGTTGACCGCCACCCACGGGCGATCGTGACGTTGGCTGCATTGGTGTACCGCTTGGGCAAAGCAGTCCTTGCCCACGCCCGACTCGCCCCCGATCAACAAAGGAATCCCTTTGTCCATGACTTTGCGCGCCATGTCGGCGACGCGGCGGCAGGTGGCATCACCCGCATCCAATCGCGACAAAGCGTCACCCGTGATCGCTGGTGCTTTGGGTACGGGGTAAATCCGTTGCGCATGGGGTCGTTGACCTTGTGCGAAGAGTGCGCCGCCTTCGTGGGTGTGCAGCACGTGGCGCTGCGATGGGCCTGAAGGTTCGCCACCACCCAAGACATGAAGTGTTTCGGCGAACAGCGCGCTCCAGTGCGTTGGGGTATGGGGTAGGCTGGGTAAATTCATGAAAGCCAGGCCGGTTCGGTTGCCACCCACCAGCCAGCCGTCCTCGTCAAAAGCCAGCAGGCCTTGGGCCACCGAATCCACGCCGGCGGCGCGGGGGTGCAACTTCACGATGGTGTGTTGGCGACATTCGCTCAAGACCAAGCTGTTTTCAATCATTTGTGCCGCGGTCGATACCAGACCCAGGGTGTGGGGGTGCCGCGCACGGTGGTCGCCCGAGATGTCCAAGATGCCCATCAGTTGGCCGCGCGCCGACACGATGGGTGCGGCCGCACAGGTCAAGAAACCGTTGCGATCCAAGTAATGTTCTGAGCCATGGATTTCAATGGCTTGAACTTCCGACAGGGCCGTGCCGATGGCGTTGGTGCCACGCTGGTTTTCGGCCCACGATGCCCCCAAACGCAAGGCCACGCGTTCGGCTTTGTTCAAAAAGTCAAGATCGCCCAAGGTATGCACCAAAGTGCCTTGCGCGTCGGCCAAGATCACCATGCTGTGGCTGTGCCGAACCTGTTCAAACAAATACTCCATGACGGGCTCGGAGTGCCCGATGAGTGACTGGTTCAGATGGCGGCAGCGTTGTAACGCACTGCCGGTGAGGTTGTCGCTGCAATCGATGCGCCCCACGGGTGAAAGCCCAGCGCCTAAGCTGCGTTGCCACGATTGCACAACGCGCCGGTCAATGCTGGCGGACGCTATACCTTGCTCGACGAGTTGCAAACGGGCTTGTCGAACTTGAGGCGCGGGCAGTATGACGTGATGGTGCATGGTGTGTCTCCGGCGGCGAGTGGTCTCACCGTGTTGTGTTCGTCCAGTCTAGAGCGGCAAGTTGTCTTGGAGGGTGCCAACAGGCTCAACGTGTTTCAACTGTTCCAAATTGGGACAGGTGTCACTGACACTGGGCGGACATCCACACAGAAACGGGCAGGTGTTAACCCTTGCATCGGGTCTGATTGGGTGTTTCACCAGGACAGCCTTTGAGGACAAACCCTTGGAAATGGGCCTCACGCAAAGAAGTGGCCCTGCTCTTGCAAAGTGAACGGTGTGCAGCGCACGGTGCGCCGCTCATCTTCATTTCATCGCATCAGGAGACCCCATGATTTATGCCGCTCCCGGCGCCGCTGGCGCCAAGATCCAATACAAATCCCGTTACGACAACTTCATCGGCGGCCAGTTTGTGGCCCCGGTCAAAGGCCAATACTTTGACGTGATCACTCCCGTGAGCGGCAAGGTCTACACCCAGGCTGCACGCTCTGATGCTGCTGATATCGAGCTGGCTTTGAACGCTGCCCATGCCGCGGCCGACGCTTGGGGTAAAACGTCGCCCACCGAGCGCGCCAACATCCTCCTCAAAATCGCCGACCGCATCGAAGCCAATTTGGAGATGTTGGCCTACGCCGAAACCGTGGACAACGGCAAAGCCATTCGCGAAACGCTCAACGCCGATATCCCACTGACCGTGGACCACTTCCGTTATTTCGCCGGTTGTGTGCGTGCACAAGAAGGTGCGCTGTCCGACCTCGATGAAAACACCGTCGCTTACCACTTCCACGAGCCACTGGGTGTGGTCGGTCAAATCATCCCTTGGAACTTCCCCATCTTGATGGCTGCCTGGAAGCTCGCGCCCGCTTTGGGCGCTGGCAACTGCGTGGTCTTGAAGCCCGCCGAATCCACCCCCATTTCGATCATGATCTTGGTGGAGTTGATCGCCGACTTGCTGCCCCCCGGCGTGCTCAACATCGTCAACGGTTTTGGCCGCGAAGCCGGCATGCCTTTGGCCACCAGCAAGCGCATTGCCAAGATCGCCTTCACCGGTTCCACCTCCACCGGTCGTGTGATCGCCCAGGCCGCGGCCAACAACCTGATTCC
>CAZNWS010000225.1:0-2946 GCA_964576495.1 uncultured Hydrogenophaga sp.
CAACGGGCAATGGGTCAAGGGCAGCCGCCGTTTTGACGTGACCGACCCCGCCACGGGACAGAAGTTGGCCGACGTGGCCAATCTCGGGCCGAAAGAGGCCGAGCAAGCCATCGCCGCAGCCAACACCGCGTGGGGGCCTTGGAAAGCCAAGACCGCCAAAGAGCGCAGCATCATCTTGCGCAAGTGGTTCGACCTGTTGATGGCCAACCAAGACGACCTGGGCCGCATCATGACGGCCGAGCAAGGCAAGCCCCTGCCCGAGGCCAAAGGCGAAGTCGCTTACGGCGCGAGCTTTGTGGAGTGGTTCGCCGAAGAGGCCAAGCGCGTCAACGGCGAGACCCTGCCACAGTTTGACAACAACCGCCGCTTGCTCGTCTTGAAGCAGCCCATCGGGGTTTGCGCGGCCATCACGCCGTGGAACTTCCCCTTGGCCATGATCACGCGCAAGGTGGCACCTGCGCTGGCTGCGGGCTGCCCAGTCATCATCAAACCGGCTGAGCTCACGCCGCTGACCGCCTTGGCCGCAGCCGAGTTGGCCATCCGCGCGGGTATTCCTGCGGGCGTGCTCAACATGATCACCGCCGACGCCGACCAGTCCATCGCCGTGGGCAAGGTGATTTGCGCCAGCGACGTGGTGCGTCACATCAGCTTCACCGGCTCGACCGAAGTGGGCCGCATCTTGATGGCGCAGTCCGCGCCCACCGTGAAAAAAATGTCGCTGGAGTTGGGCGGCAACGCGCCTTTTATTGTGTTTGAAGATGCAGACATTGACAGCGCCGTGGAAGGCGCCTTCGCCAGCAAATACCGCAACGCGGGCCAGACCTGCGTGTGCTCCAACCGGCTGTACGTGCAAGCCGGTGTGTACGACGAGTTCGTGAATAAGTTCGCCGCCAAAGTGGCCACCGCCAAGGTCGGCAACGGCTTTGAAGACGGTGTGAACCAAGGCCCGCTGATCGAAGAAGCCGCGCTGCAAAAAGTGCAGCGTCACGTCGACGACGCCGTGGCCAAAGGCGCGCGCGTGCTGGTGGGCGGCAAACGCTTGGCCGGTCAGTTCTTCGAGCCCACCGTCGTGGCCGACGCCACCGCCGACATGCTCTGCGCCAAAGAAGAGACCTTTGGCCCCTTCGCGCCGGTCTTCAAGTTCCACACCGAACAAGAAGCCGTGAACGCGGCCAACAACACCGAGTTTGGCTTGGCCAGCTACTTCTACAGCCGCGATGTGGGCCGCATTTTCCGCGTGGCCGAGGCACTGGAATACGGCATGGTCGGCATCAACGTGGGCATTTTGGCCACCGAACATGTGCCTTTTGGCGGCGTCAAACAATCGGGCCTGGGCCGCGAAGGCTCGCACCACGGCATGGACGACTACGTGGAGATCAAGTACCTCTGCGTGGGCGATATCTTGAAGTGATCAGCCGATCAAGCACACCGTTTCAGACCCCGACCAGTCGCTCAGCGGCTGGCTGAGGTCGGCGCCGCGGCGCAAGGCGGTGAGCTCGGCGACGATGCTCAAAGCGATCTCGGGGGGCGTGAGGCCACCGATGCGCAAGCCCACGGGGCCGTGCATGCGCGCGGCCTCTTCGGCTGAGACGTCGAATTCCAGCAAGCGGGCGCGGCGAACCTCGTTGTTGTGGCGCGAGCCCAAAGCCCCCACATAAAACGCTGGGGTGCGCAAGGCTTCCATGAGCGCCAAGTCGTCGAGCTTGGGGTCGTGGGTGATGGCCACCACCGCGCTGTTGCGGTCCAGGTTCATCGACAGCACCAAATCGTCGGGCATGGCGGTGGACAGGGTCACGCCGCTGAGCTGTTCCCAACCCTCGTGGTATTCGGTGCGCGGCTCACACACGGTGACTTGGTAGTCCAACATGCTGGCCATGCTGGCCAAGTAGCGCGAGAGTTGACCGCCACCGATGATGAGCAAACGCAGGCGCGGGCCGTGCACGGTGGTGAGCCGCTGGCCGTCGAACACCACCTGATCGCCTTGGGTGGCGGGCACGAGCTTGACCACACCGGTGGCCATGTCGAGTTCGCGCTGCAACAATTGGTGCGACTCGATGCCCGCGAGCAAAGCACGCAGCTGCGAGGCACTGGACAAGGGCTCCAACACGATGTGCACCGATCCCCCACAAGGCAGGCCAAAGCGACGGGCTTCTTCGGCGGTGGCGCCGTAGGTGGTGGTTTCGGGCAGGCGCATGGCCAGCTCACCCTGGGCCACGCGCCGGATCAAATCGTCTTCGATGCAGCCACCCGAGACCGAACCGGCCACTTGCCCGTCGTCGCGGATGACCATCATTGAGCCCGGCGGGCGCGGGGCCGAGCCCCAGGTGCGGATGACCGTGCCCATGACCACGCGGTGGCCTTTGTCGCACCAGTTCAAAGCGGTGCGGATGACGTCGATGTCGATGCTGTTCATGAAGATCTCCGGTTCGAGGTGCCCCACGTCCACAAGGCCCATGTGCTGCTGACGCCCAACAAGCCCCAGCCGATGGCGGCGGGACCGAGGGTGGGGGCCCATTGGGCCGTGAGCACCAAGCCTGTCAGGCCCAGTGCGGTGCCGACCCACACGCTGGGGCGCGGCTGTGGTGTCGATGTCCCCGCTTGCACCCAGGCGCAGCCCAAGGCCAGCAGGCCCATGGCCAACAACATGGGGACGAGTTGGGTACTCAAAAGCACGGCCACGGCGGCGAGCACGCTCAAGCCATGGCCCCCATGCGCATGGGCCGCAGCCCACACTGACCGTTGTGCAAGGGGTTTACACACGTCGGCCAAGGCCATGACCCCCAGGTGCAAGGCCATGGCCACCGGGGCCGACAGGCCTTGGGACACGCACCACTGGGTCATCAAGGTGAGCGAGCCCATCATGACGGCCATGTTGGGGTCCACGCTGCGCCACGGGGCGAACGAACGGGGCGCTGTTCGCGGCTGGCTGAACAAGATGGCCGTGGC
>CAZNWS010000226.1:0-2934 GCA_964576495.1 uncultured Hydrogenophaga sp.
CCATGGGTCAGCGCGGCCCGCGCGCGCGTTGCGTGGAATTCTCAGGTGTGGGTCATGCGCCTACCTTGGTCGCCCCCGACCAAGTGCAGACCGTGTGCGACTTTTTGTTGGCGCCATGAAGTCCTCGCTTTCTTCGGTGAGCAACGCCGCACCGTCGGCCTTGGCCGCGGCCACTTCGCACGACCTGCCGCTGGACGCCGCCGCTTTGGCGCGCGCGCGCGCCTTCGCCGAGCCGCTGTTGTCGGGCGAGCAGCTCGACACCGGCGAGAACACTTGGCAGCACGCCGAAGCGGTGGCGCAAATCCTGCGCGACATGGGTGGCTCCGAAGCCATGCAGGCCGCGGCCTATTTGGTCTACGCTTGCCAACACCTCAACCGTCCGCACGACGTGATCGCCAAAGCCTTCGGCGACAACCAAGCCGACTTGGCGGTGGAAACCACCAAACTTGTGCAGCTGCAGCGCCAAGCGCGCAGCAAGGCGTCGAGCAGCGCCGCGCTGGATGCGCAACAAACCGAAAACGTGCGCAAGATGCTGCTGGCGTTTTCGCGCGACCTGCGCGTGGTCATGCTGCGTTTGGCCTCGCGCTTGCAAACCCTGCGTTACTTTGCGCTGAGCCGACAAAACCCTGGTCCTGCGCTGGCCAGCGAGTCGCTGCACATCTTCGCGCCGCTGGCCAACCGCTTGGGCATTTGGCAGGTCAAGTGGGAAATCGAAGACCTGGCCTTCCGTTTTCTGGAGCCCCAAACCTACAAGGAAGTGGCGCAGCTGCTCGACGAAAAACGCGTCGAGCGCGAAGCCCACGTGGAGCAGGTGCGCCAAGACCTGCACAGCGCCTTGCACGCCCAAGGCGTCAACGCCGAGGTGCAGGGTCGCCCCAAACACATCTACAGCATCGTCAAAAAAATGCGCGGCAAGTCACTGGGCTTTGACCGCGTGTTCGACATCCGCGCGCTGCGCGTGGTCGTGCCCAGCGTGGACGACTGCTACCGCGTCTTGGCTTGGGTCAACAACCACTTCACGCCTCTGGCCGAAGAATTCGACGACTACATCGCCAAGCCCAAAGCCAACGGCTACCAGTCGCTGCACACCGTGGTGCGCGACGACCAAGGCCGCGCGTTTGAAATTCAAATCCGCACCCAAGCCATGCACGAGCATGCCGAAACCGGCGTGGCCGCGCACTGGGCCTACAAGGAAGCGGGCGCCAAGGGTTACGCTGGTGTGTCGGCCAGTTCGGCCTATGACGCCAAGATCGCCGTGTTGCGCCAACTCTTGGCTTGGGAGCGCGACCTCAGCGGCAGCGCCAGCGGCTTGTTCGACGACCGCATATACGTGCTCACGCCCGACGCAGCCATCGTCGAGCTGGCCCAAGGCGCCACACCGCTGGACTTTGCTTATACCGTGCACACCCAGCTCGGCCACCGCTGCCGTGGTGCTCGGGTGGATGGTGCGCTGGTACCGCTCAACACCCCGCTGCAGAACGGCCAAACGGTAGAAATCACCGCCGCCAAAGAAGGTGGGCCTTCGCGCGACTGGCTCAACCCCGAGCTCGGCTTTTTGGTCAGTCACCGCGCCAAGAGCAAGGTGCGCGCATGGTTCAACGCGCAGGTGCAAGAAGAAACCATGGCCCGCGGTCGCGAGGCGGTCGAAAAGGTTTTGCAGCGTGAAGGCAAGACCGCGTTGAAGCTCGACGACTTGGCCACCGCTTTGGGTTTTGCCTCGGCCGCCGAGTTGTTTGAGCAGGTGGGCAAAGACGAGTTTTCTTTGCGCAGCATCGAGCTGCACCTGCGCCCCGCGCCTGAGCCCAGCGATGAGTCCGACCAGGTCTTCATCAAAAAACCCCGCCGCGCTCCCAGCGGTGCGCGTGGCGGCGTCTTGGTCGTGGGCATGGACTCGCTCATGACGCAGTTGGCCAAATGCTGCAAACCCGCGCCGCCCGACGACATCGGTGGCTTCATCACCAAAGGCAAGGGCGTGAGCGTGCACCGCAGCGACTGCAGCGACTTCGTGCACCTGCAACGCAAAAGCCCCGACCGCGTGATCGACGTGCAGTGGAGCGCCAACCACGCCGCGCCCAAGCCCGGCGAGAAAGTGGTTTACCCGGTGGACGTGGCTGTACAAGCCCTCGACCGACAAGGCTTGCTGCGAGACATCTCCGAGGTGTTCACCCGCGAGAAGATGAATGTCATTGGCGTTCAAACCCAAACCGTCAAAGGCACGGCTTGGATGACCTTCACGATCGAAGTGACCGACGCCCGCCAAGTCGCCCGAGCGATGTCGGTCGTGGGCGATGTGTCGGGCGTGACGGAGGTACGCCGAAAATGAGGTATACTGCGAGGCTTCGGATAAAACGATATTTAGGCGCGTAGCTCAGTTGGTTAGAGCACCACCTTGACATGGTGGGGGTCGCTAGTTCGAATCTAGTCGCGCCTACCAAACACGGTAGACCAAAAGCCCTTCACGGAAGTTCGTGTGGGGCTTTTTTGTTTTCCCCCACAGCCTTTGCGGTTGATGGTGGTGTTTTATGCTGGTCAACATGAACACATCAAGCCCACGCTCTGCTGCACTGTCTGCCACCGCGGTGGTGACCCAACTCACGAAGCTCAACGGCGACGCTGCTCAAGGGTGGCGATTGATCGAAGGCGCCCTGGAAAAACGCTTTGAATTTGCCAACTTTCACGAGACCATGGCCTTTGTCAACGCTGTGGCTTGGATCGCTCACCGCAAAGACCACCATCCCGATCTGTCGGTCTCCTACGGACATTGCACGGTGCGCTACAGCAGCCACGACGTGACCGGAATATCGGATCGGGATTTTCTGTGCGCCTCGGCGGTCGATGCGTTGCAGACATGAAAAAAGCGCCCGAGGGCGCTTTTTTGCTGTTTTGGCGGAGCAGGCGGGATTCGAACCCGCGGTGGGCTATTAACCCACACAC
>CAZNWS010000227.1:0-2934 GCA_964576495.1 uncultured Hydrogenophaga sp.
GGCCCAGCGGCTCTTGTCCGATGCCGAACTCTCGGGTTGGCTGCAGCAGCGCTTGGATGCGCGGGTGCGGCATTTGCTTATTGATGAGTTCCAAGACACCAATCCTTTGCAGTGGCAGGCTTTGTACGGCTGGCTATCGGCCTATGTGGGCGCCGGTTCGGGTGAAGCGCCGAGCGTGTTTTTGGTGGGTGATCCCAAGCAGTCGATCTACCGTTTTCGACGCGCCGAGCCGCAGGTGTTTTTGGCCGCACAAGACTTTGTCGTGAAGGGCTTGAGTGGTGATGTGCTGAGTTGCGACCACACCCGCCGCTGTGCCCCAGCCGTGGTGTCTTTGTTGAACATGGCCATGGCGCAGGCCGTGCAAGCCGGTGAATACGGCGCGCATTTCCGAGCGCACACCACTGAAAGCCGCGCGGAGGGTTCGGTGCTGCGTTTGCCGGTGGTCGAACGAGGGCCCAAGTCTGCGGCCAGCGATGCTCCGTTGACGTGGCGCGACAGCCTGCGCACGCCGCTGCGCGAGGTGGAGGTGACCATCAAAACCCAAGAGGCACGCCAAGCCGCACGTTGGTTGCGTCAGCGCATTGACGCGGGTGAACTCAGCCCCGATGGGGTGATGGTCTTGTCGCGCAAGCGAGAGGGTCTGCGGCTCATGCATGAGGCGTTGCGTGACGTGGGCCTGGCCAGCGAACAACCTGAACAGCTCGAATTGAACCAAGCGCCCGCAGTACAAGACGTGGTGGCTTTGCTCGATGTGCTGGTCTCGCCACAGCACGATGCGAGTTTGGCCCAAGCCCTGAAGTCGCCACTGTTTGCTTGGAGCGATGCCGACTTGGCGCGTCTGGCCGAGCATCAGCGGCAGACGCCAGACAGCACATGGTGGGAACTCTTGCAAACGCATGCCGCCTCGATGGGCTGTCAAGCGCTCGCCGAGAGTTTGCACCAATACCAAAGCTGGGTGTTGCAGTGGCCGCCGCACGACGCGCTCTCGGCCATTTTCGAACACCGACAAGTCTTGAAGCGCTACGCACAAGCGGTGGCCCCGCGTTTGCGCGCTGCCACCGAGAGCAGCTTGCGCGACGTTTTGGCTCAGTCCTTGGCCCAAGACCGGGGCCGCTTTTTGAGCATGTACCGTTTGGTGCGCGCCCTCAAAGCCGAAGGCAACAAGGCCACGCCGAGCCACACGCCCGGCGCGATTCGTTTGTTGACCATCCACGGCGCTAAGGGCTTGGAAGCCGATACCGTGCTCTTGCTCGATACCGATGCGCTGCCCAGCAAACCTGCCACCATGGCGGTCTTGGTGGATTGGCCCGGCGAAAAACCCGCGCCTTCGCGTTTCGTGTTTTTGGCGCGCGAGCAAGCCCCCCCTGAATGTGCCCAAAGGTTGATGGAGCAAGAGAATGCCGCGCGAGCCGTCGAAGAACTCAACGCCTTGTACGTGGCCATCACCCGAGCCGAAACCCGCTTGGTCTTGTCGAGTGTGCAGCCGCATCAAACCCAAAGCCACACCAGTTGGTGGCAGCGTTTGAGCGAGGCTGCCACGCCCGTTGAGGTGGCGGAGGTGGTGGGCAGCACGGCGGGCGCTTTGCCCAGCACAGTGCAAGGCTTGGGCGTACCCTCGGTGGACGCCGCGGTGTTGTTGGCTTGGACCGATCGTGCACAAGCCCGAGTGGCCCGCCACGGCGAGCCTGTTAGCGACGACCTTCGTGCCCGTTTGGGCTCGGCCATGCACCGCTTGCTGGAATGGCGGCCCACTCCAGATGTGGGTTTTGATTGGTCGGATGCCCAGCTTCAAGCGGTCGCACGCGAGTTCGAATTGGACGCGGCGCAGGCCCAGGAGGCGCTGAAGATGGCGCGTGGCGTGTGTGAGGGCGAGGCCGCTTGGGTCTGGGATGCGCAGCGCGTGAGCCAGTGGTTCAACGAGGTGCCGGTGAACCACGCCGGTCAGATGTTGCGCATCGACCGCTTGGTGCGCGAGCGCGACAGTGGACAGTGGTGGGTCTTGGATTACAAAAGTGCCCACTCGCCGCAAACCCAAACCGCGCTCTTGGATCAGATGCAGAGCTACGCGCAGGCCTTGCGGTCTGTGCCGGACATCGGTGCAGTGCGTTTGGCTTTCATCACCCCACAGGGGGCCTTGTTGGAAGTGCCAGTGAAAGACCCACAACCATGAGCGATCACCAGCAGCTGGACGTGGAGGTGGCCGTGATCGGCGCGGGTCCGGCCGGGCTGATGGCCGCCGAGGTCTTGTCGGCCGCGGGGGTATCGGTGCACGTGTTCGACGCCATGCCTTCGGTCGGTCGCAAGTTCTTGCTGGCGGGTAAGGGTGGCCTGAACATGACCCATGCCGAACCGCTGGAGGCGTTCATCGGCCGCTTTGGCCCGCGGTCGGTCGAAGTGGGGACTTGGTTAAACCTGTGGGGCCCTGAGGCCGTGAGATTGTGGGCGCACGGTTTGGGCATCGAGACCTTTGTTGGCAGCTCCCACCGCGTTTTCCCCGCCGACATGAAGGCCGCGCCTATGTTGCGTGCATGGTTGCAGCGCTTGCGCCACCCTGCCGCGGGTGGTGTGCCGGTGCAGTTCCACATGCGCCACCGCTGCGTCGGCTGGCGGGGTGTGGGCGCTGAGGGCCACTGGGTGTTCGAACACGGCGACGGTGAGGTGCTCGTTCGCGCCCGCGCCACCGTGCTGGCTTTGGGCGGGGCGAGCTGGTCGCGTTTGGGCTCGGACGGTGCGTGGGCCCGATGGGTGGGCGCGCTCGGTGTGGCGGTGGCACCCGCCCATGCCGCCAAAGGCTGGAGCCCTTGGTTGATCGAACGTTTTGCGGGTCAGCCGCTCAAAACCGTGGCCTTGCACGCACCCGATATTCAAGGGGCCGTGGCGCAGCGGCGCGGTGAGATGGTGATCACCGAGCACGGCATTGAAGGCAGCTTGGTC
>CAZNWS010000228.1:0-2918 GCA_964576495.1 uncultured Hydrogenophaga sp.
CGGCGCGAGAGGTCGCTCTCGCCCAAGGCGCGCAAGTAGCCGTCGATGAGTTGACCCATGAGATTTTCAATCGGGTGTGCCCGCAAATGCTCGGCCAAGAGCACGATGCGTTTGGCTTGTTCACGGTTTTTTTGTACCCAAGCGATCAGGCTCGCCAAGCCCATTAATATGACGATTTCCATACCCGCTATTGTCTGGGTATTTCAAAATCCCTCGGATGCCCCCTATGAAAACCACTGTCGATGAACTGGCCCCTGTGGTCTTTGAGCCTGAATTCATCGAAGGTCTGCGCTCGATCTTTGAAGAAAAAATTGTTTTCAACCGCATCTTGGGTTTGAAAATCGTCGAGGTCACGGGTCAGCGGGTACGCGCTCGCATCGACATGCGCCCCGACTTGGTGGGGCATTTCAGCTACAACCGCATCCATGGCGGCGTGATCAGTGCAGGCTTGGACGCCATGGGTGGTTTGGCGGTGATGGCGGCCATCGGTGCACGGCACATGGATGAACCACCAGGCCAACGCCTGCACCGCTTCGCCAAACTCGGCACCATCGATTTGCGGGTGGATTATTTGCGCCCCGGCATTGGGGAGTGGTTTGAGCTCAGTGCTGAGGTCATGCGCTTGGGTTCGCGCGTGGCCTCCACGCGCATGGAGTTTCGTGGCGCCGATGGTAAGTTGCTGTCGTGTGGCAGTGGGGCTTACATCGTGTCCTGATGGGGCCTTCAGCGAACGATGGGGCGCGGGCGACCTTGATCGTCGATGGCCACATAAGTCAGGCTGGCCTCGGTGACTTTGATGTACTGGCCTTGTTCGCTGAATCGCTCGGCGAAGACTTCCACGGCGACAGTGATCGAGGTGTTGCCGATGCGATCGACCTTGGCAAAAAAACTCAAAATGTCGCCCACCCGCACAGGCTGTTTGAACACAAATTGGTTGACCGCCACGGTCGCGAAACGTCCGCGCACGTAGCGCGCAGGCAAGACCGCGCCGGCCAAGTCCACTTGGGCCATGACCCAACCGCCAAAAATATCGCCGTTGGCGTTGCAGTCCGCAGGCATGGGAATGACCTTGAGCACCAGGTCTTGATCGGTGGGCAGTTGCACCGCCGCCGTGGTGTGGGCGCGGGCATCGGGCGTGTGGTGTGAGGACATGGGCACAATCGGTGGCTGAACTACCGGTATTTTGCTGCATGCGACCCTCACACTCCACGACTGTCCCCAACACACCCGATTTCCCAAGCTCAAGACGATCGGACTGGGCCACCCTGAGCCGATTGTTTCCCTACCTGTGGGAATACAAATGGCGCGTGATGTGCGCGCTGGGCTTCATGGTGGCGGCCAAAGCGGCCAACGTGGGTGTGCCGGTGCTGCTCAAGGCGCTCGTGGACACCATGACGCCCCAGCCAGACATGGCCACAACCTTGTTGGCCGTGCCGTTGGGTTTGTTGTTGGCTTATGGTTTGTTGCGCTTGTCCACCAGCGTGTTCACCGAGTTGCGCGAGTTGGTGTTTGCCAAAGCCACCGAGGGCGCCACGCGCAGCATCGCGTTGCAGGTGTTTGGGCATTTGCATGCGCTCTCGCTGCGGTTTCATTTGGAGCGTCAAACCGGGGGCATGACGCGCGACATCGAACGCGGCACACGCGGTGTGCAGTCGCTCATCTCGTATTCGCTCTACAGCATCGTGCCGACCCTCATTGAAGTGGGTTTGGTCTTGACTTTGTTGGGTTCCATGTTCGACATGGGTTATGTCTGGATCACCTTGACTGCGTTGGTGCTCTACGTGGTGTTCACCATTGTGGTGACTGAGTGGCGCACCCAGTTTCGCCGTCAGATGAACGAGTTGGAGTCCACCAGCCAAAGCAAGGCCGTGGACTCGCTGCTCAACTACGAAACCGTCAAGTATTTCAACAACGAAACCTTCGAAGCCCAGCGTTACGACCAAGCCCTGCAACGCTTGCGCCGGGTGCGCATCAAAACGCAAAACACCTTGTCCTTGCTCAATACGGGCCAGCAACTCATCATCGCCGCCGCCTTGGTCTTGATGCTCTGGCGCGCCACACAAGGGGTGGTCGAGGGTCGCTTGACTTTGGGTGACTTGGTGATGGTCAACGCCTTCATGATCCAGCTCTACATCCCTTTGGGATTCCTGGGCGTGCTCTACCGTGAGATCAAACAAAGCCTGACCGATTTGGACAAGATGTTTGTGCTGCTCGAAAAGGAACGTGAGATCGCCGACGCGCCAGGGGCGAGCGATTTGGTTTTGTCTGGACCACCCGCCGTGGCCTTTGAGAACGTGTCTTTCGGCTACACACCAGCGCGCCAGATTCTGCACGGCGTGAGCTTCGTCATTCCCGCGGGCAAAACGGTGGCGGTGGTCGGGCCGTCGGGATCGGGTAAGTCCACGTTGGCGCGTTTGCTCTACCGCTTCTACGACGTGAGCAACGCTGATCAAGGCGGACGCATCACCATCGACGGCCAAGACATCCGCGCCGTCACGCAGTCCAGCGTGCGCCAAGCCATCGGTATCGTGCCGCAAGACACCGTACTCTTCAACGACACGATCGAATACAACATCCTGTATGGCCGACCCGATGCCGGGCACGAGGCCGCCGTGCAAGCCGCTCAGGCGGCGCACATTCACAGTTTCATTGAAAAACTCCCGCAGGGCTATGCCACGGCCGTGGGCGAGCGCGGTTTGAAACTTTCGGGTGGCGAAAAGCAGCGCGTGGCCATCGCGCGCACCTTGCTCAAAAACCCACCGGTGGTGATTTTTGATGAGGCCACATCGGCTTTGGACTCGGCCAACGAGCGCGCCATCCAAGCCGAACTGAAGGACGCGGCACGCAACAAGACCAGCTTGGTGATCGCGCACCGCTTGTCCACCGTGGTCGATGCCCACGAGATCTTGGTGCTCGAG
>CAZNWS010000229.1:0-647 GCA_964576495.1 uncultured Hydrogenophaga sp.
CCGCGGGTCACGACTTTCGCGATCCGCCGCCCGAGCCCACCTCGTGCTGCGGGCGCGGCTGCAACGGCTGCGTGTGGGAGAGTTACGACGACGCGCTGATGTTTTGGTACGAAGACGCCGGGGCTTTGTTGAGCTGAAGCGTCAGCCCCTGCATCACAAGACCAACACCGCCCGAAAGTCGTTCACGTTGGTGTGGGTGGGGCCGGTGACGACCAAGTCGCCCAGCGGCTCGAAGAAACCCACGGCGTCGTTGCGGGCCAAATGATCGGCCAGCTTCAAGCCCTGCGAGGCCGCGCGGGCCAAGCTGTCGGGCGTGACGATGGCGCCGGCGTTGGCCTCCACGCCGTCGATGCCGTCGGTGTCGGCCGCCAAAGCCCAGATGCGATCATGTCCGGCCAGGCCTTGTGCCAAGCCCATACAAAACTCACCGGCCCGCCCGCCGCGCCCTTTGGCTTGGCCTTCAACGCGGGGCTGCAGGGTCACGGTGGTTTCACCGCCGCTCAAGATCACACACGGTGCGGTGAAGGCGCTGCGGCCCATGGCGGTGGAGCGCGCCAGTGCGGCGTGCACCTGGCCCACCACACGCGACTCACCCTCGATCTCGTCGCTCAACACATACGCCTTCAAGCCCATGGCCCGTGCCGCCT
>CAZNWS010000229.1:657-2901 GCA_964576495.1 uncultured Hydrogenophaga sp.
GGGCAGGTCGATGCGGTAGCGCTGCACGATGTCCCAGGCCTGCGCACAGGTGCTGGCGTCGGGCACGGTCGGCCCACTGGCAATCACGCTCACGTCGTCGCCGGGCACGTCGCTGATGGTCAGTGTGAGCACCTGGGCGGGCGAGCAGGCCGCGGCCAAGCGCCCGCCCTTGATGCGCGAGAGGTGTTTGCGCAGCGTGTTCATCTCCAGGATGTTCGCGCCGCGCGCCAAGAGTTGTTGGTTCACGGCTTGCTTGTCGGCCAAGCTCAAACCTTCGGTCGGGGCGGTGAGCAAGGCCGAGCCGCCGCCGGAAATGAGGCAAAGCACCAAGTCATCGGCGCTCAAGTTAGCCACGCTGGCCATGATACGCTCAGCCGCAGCCACGCCCGCCGCATCGGGCACGGGGTGGGCGGCCTCCAAAATGTCAATGCGCTGAGCCAAGCCCTCGGGTCTGGGTGGCGTGTGGTCGTAGCGCGTGACCACAACGCCCGAGAGCGGCGCATTGGCCGGCCAGAGCGCTTCCACCGCATGGGCCATGGCCCCAGCGGCTTTGCCCGCGCCGATCACCACCGTGCGGCCTTTGGGGGGCGGTGGCAAGTGAGCGCCCAAGGTATGGGCGGGCAAGGCGCGCGACACGGCCACCTCAAACAAATGGCGCAGCAGCTGACGGGGGTTGGGGTTTGAAGGGGTCATGTCAAGATCTTAGAAGTTGTAACGCATGCCGTTAGAATACTTCCGTTAAAAACCTGCACCGGAGACTTGGGTGAGCGGTTTAAACCAGCAGTCTTGAAAACTGCCGACTCGCAAGGGTCCGTGAGTTCGAATCTCACAGTCTCCGCCAAAACTTAGCTGAAAGCATGTCATTTACTTTTATGACACCTTTGCTTTTTATGCTCATATGGCCCTCAGCAAGATTTTTTTTGCAAGCAAATTAGGTGTTCTAACTTTTAGTCTCCTTACGCCATTCAGCTTGCCTGCTTCTGAAATTCCATGGCACTTGGCAAATAACGCTGGCTCTGCGATCCAAACGGCCCGAATACAGCCAGGCCCACACGCTGTGGTTATCGCCATCATTGACAGCGGTATCTTGCCCAACCACCCCAGCTTGGCCCAGCAAGTGCTGCCCGGCTACGACATGCTCTCGGGCCACCGCAACCTGCGCGGAGCCCGATCGGCCGACACCACGCCCGATGCGCGCAACGCCCAATGCGGCCACAACACCTTCACCGCGGCCCAACGCACCCACGGCACCGAGGTGGCCAGCGTCATCGTCGGCAATGGCAAAGCGGGTGTGGTGGGTGTCAACCCGCAAGCGCGCATCTTGCCCATCCGCACCATGGGCGCTTGTGGCATGACCCGCGCCGACTTGCTCGACGCCATGGCTTGGGCCGCTGGCCTGCCCGTGCCCGGCACCCCCGTCAACCCCCACCCCGCCCGCCTCATCAACCTGAGCCTGGCCGGTGGTGGCACCACCTGCGGCCCCGAGTTGCAAGCCCTGATCAACAAACTCAACCAGCGTAATGTGTTTGTGGTGGCCGCGGCTGGCAACAACTTTCACAAAGCGCTGAACGAACCAGCCAATTGCCAAGGTGTCATTTCGGTGGGCGCAGTGGACGCGGACAACCGCATCGCTGACTACTCAGCCTTGGACCCCCGTACCACCATTTACGCGCCCGGCGGCAGCGAAGCTCGTCCCGGGCAATCCCCAGCCCAAAAGCTGCGTGTGGCCACCTTCGACCAAAACATCTGGGGGCAAGAACGCGCCAACGCATCCGAACGAGGAATGGGCACCAGTTTCGCGGCCGCGTTGGTATCTGGATTTATTTCACTGTGGATTTCTTATCAGCCACAAATTTCACCAGCTGACTTTTTTACACACTTGTCAAAATTTACTAGAGAAGTAGAGCAGACACAAAACTGCTTATCTTGTGAACCTAGAGGTTTGAGTGCCGGCAAAGATTTTTTTCTTCGCTAAGTTAATTCAGTTTTAGAGAACTGACCCTAGTCCACTAAAAACAGCGACTGCACGTCGCTCAAAAAATCAAACCCGCGCTCAGTGGGGCGCACCTGCATCCCTTCGCGCCACAACCAGCCTTTGGCCTCGGCCGTTTGCAGCGGCGCTTCAATGGCCGACAGGGGCAAGCCCGTGCGTTCGGTGAAGTCTTGCAGCGAAAAACCTTCGCGCAAACGCAAGGCGTTGAGCATGTACTCAAAGGGCAGGTCTTTGCGCGACACGGCCTCGGT
>CAZNWS010000230.1:0-2886 GCA_964576495.1 uncultured Hydrogenophaga sp.
TGCTTGAACTGCACGACATCACCCACCACTGGCGCGGCCCGAACGGCGAGCGCCAACCCTTGCTGCGCGGCGTGAGCCTGTCGGTGGCCCCCGGCCAAACCGTGGCCCTGCTGGGCACGTCGGGCAGCGGCAAAAGCACGCTGCTCAGCATCATCGCCGGTCTGGAGGTGCCCGAGTCGGGCCGCGTGTGGCTGGATGGCCAAGACATCAGCGACTGGCCGACCGAGCGCCGCCGATTGGCTTTGATGTTCCAAGACTTTGCGCTCTTCCCGCACCTGAGCCTGCAAGACAACGTGGCTTTTGGTTTGGTGGAGCAGGGCCTGCCGCACAGCGAGGCGCGCTTGCGCGCCGACGACTTGTTGCAGCGCTTTGGTTTGGGTGGGCGTGGCCGGGAGCGCGTGGGCACTTTGTCGGGCGGTGAACAGCAGCGCGTCGCCTTGGCTCGGGCCCTCATCACGCAGCCGCGCGCCTTGTTGCTCGACGAGCCTTTCTCTGCACTCGACGCCGATTTGCGCGCCGATTTGCGCGCCGAATTTGCCCAGCGCATCGCCGAGCACGGCATGCGCGCGGTCTTGGTCACGCACGACGAGGCCGAGGCCCGCGCCATGGCCAGCGCGGCTTGGCGGCTTGAGGGTGGGCGTTTGCACGCCCTGTGGTGAGCCCCGTCGACCCTTCGGACCCTTCAGGGTTGGCGCAGCGTTTGCAACAAACGTTGCCCAGCCCGGCCATCCACTGGCCAACCCAAACGGGTTTGTTCGGCTTTGATGGCCGCCCGGCTTTTTTCACCCAAGGCGCCGTCGATTTCCCCGATGTCGTGCCCTCGCATGATCAGCAGGGATTGCAGGCTGCGCCGCTCGGCGCGTGAGAGACCTGGGTCGTCCGTGGGCCAAGCGGTGGCAAATGGCCCGCCACCTCGCAAGCGGTCGGCCAAGTGCGCGATCGCCAAACCGTAACTCTCGGCGGCGTTGTAGCTGAACACCGCATCGAAGTTGCGCATCACCAAAAATGCCGGGCCTTGTGGGCCCGCCGGTCGCATCAAACCCGCTTTGGGCAGCTGGGCGGGCAGGGCGCTGCCGTCGACACGGCGCAAACCCAAAGAACGCCAGTGGGCCACATCGCGCTTGACGCGTCGCCCCTCGCCGCTGGCGGGCACCGCACCCTTGGGAACTTGCACTTCAAAGCCCCAGACCTGGCCGTTTTGCCATCCGGCACGTTTGAGGAAGTTCGCGGTGGAGGCCAAAGCATCGGCGGTGTTGCCCATCAGGTCGGCGCGGCCGTCGCCGTCAAAGTCCACGGCCAAGCGTTCAAAGGTGCTGGGCATGAATTGGGTGTGACCGAAGGCGCCGGCCCAAGAGCCCACAAACTGGTCGGCGGGAAAGTGACCCGCTTGCACGATGCGCAACGCTGCGAAAAGCTCACTCCGGAAAAACGTTTGACGACGGCCCTCGCACGACAAAGTCGCCAAAGCTTGCACGATGGGGAAGCGACCAAAGCCCTGACCATAGTTGCTCTCCACACCCCACACCGCCACCACGGTGGCCGGGTCCACGCCGAAGCGCGCGTGCACACGGCGCAGCACATCGGCGTGTGTGGTCAGCATGGCTTGCCCTTGCGCGACGCGCTCTTCGTCCACCAACACCGCCAAATAATCCCAAATCGGTGTGCTGAACTCGGGCTGGGTATTGAGCGCTGCGACCACGCGCGGTTCGGGCTGCAAGCCCGTGATGTGTGTGCGCCAAGTGGCCGTGCTCACGCCCGCTTGCCTGGCCGGGGCTTCCAAATCGGCCAAGCAGCGACCCATGTCACGGCCCGTTTGTGCACCGGTGGCGGTGGCGCTCAGGAGACCCAGGACCAGGCCCAAAGACCTGATGTGAGATCTCATGAGAAAAACGATTTGGCTTTTTCAAACCAACCTTGATCGTTGGGGCTGTGTTTGTGGCCACCTTTTTTGAAGGACTCGCCCAACTCTTTGAGCAGCTTGCGTTGGTGCTCGGTGAGCTTGACCGGTGTTTCCACCGCGATGTGGCAGTACAGGTCGCCGGGGTAGCTGGCGCGCACCCCTTTGATCCCCTTGCCGCGCAAGCGGAAGGTTTTGCCGTGCTGGGTGCCTTCGGGAATGTCGATCGTGGCCTTGCCCGCGAGGGTGGGCACGTCGATCTCACCGCCCAAGGCGGCCGTGACCACCGAGACCGGCACCTGACAGTGCAGATCGTCGCCGTCGCGCTCAAAGATGTCGTGTTTGTGTAAGCGGATTTCGATGTAAAGATCGCCAGGGGGGCCGCCATTGGTGCCGGGCTCGCCGTTGCCCGAACTGCGGATGCGTTGGCCGTCGTCGATACCCGCGGGGATTTTGATCTCCAACGTTTTCTGGCGCTTGATCTTGCCTTGACCGTGGCAAGTGCTGCAGGGTTCGGGGATGACCTTGCCCGAGCCTTGGCAGTGTGGGCAGGTTTGCTGCACGCTGAAGAAACCCTGGCGCATTTGGACCACGCCCTGTCCTTGACAGGTTTGGCAGGTCTTGACGCTGGTGCCGGGTTTGGCGCCGGAACCACCACAGGTTTCGCATGAGTCCCACGAAGGGATGCGGATTTGGGCGTCCTTGCCGGTCGCCGCCTCCTCGAGCGTGATGTCCATGGCGTAGGACAAGTCGCTGCCACGGAACACCTGACGGCCGCCGCGCTGTTGACCGCGCCCACCGCCGAAAATGTCGCCAAAAATATCACCGAAGCTGCCACCAAACCCCCCAAAACCTTCAGCGCCACCGGGGCCGCGCATATTGGGGTCCACGCCGGCGTGCCCGTACTGGTCGTAGGCGGCTTTTTTCTCGGGGTCGGAGAGCATCTCGTAAGCCTCTTTGGCTTCTTTGAATTTCTCTTCCGCGCCCTT
>CAZNWS010000231.1:0-838 GCA_964576495.1 uncultured Hydrogenophaga sp.
CAAGAACAACGATGACTCTCCGGTTGGTGACTGCCCCGAAGAAAATCAAGAGTGTGAACCATTTTTGTGTTGCCAAGAGAAATACTGGAACTACAATATCGTAAATTAATCTATGGACAATCAGTCTTCATCTCCAGCACTTACGTTTCCAAATGTCCCAGATGATTTTTGTCCAACTGGTAATTGGCAGAATGTCTTTCAAGTATTCATTGATGAAGTTCTTACTAACGGAACCATCAATGTGCCGGGTCTTGGCGATGTAACTCCAGCGCAGATTAACCAAATCAATGAAGACCTTGCAGACCAGCAGAATCAGATTTCGGCAAACACGACTAACATCACAAATCTAACTACGCAGGTTAACGCTATTCCTGTTGTTAAAGTTAGAAGGGGTATAGCAACGGGAGTGCCTACGCTTGACTCAATTCAAACAGTTTCTTTTGCCGCACTTCCAGATGTAAACTATGCGGTATCAATTACTCCAGTTTGCGCTGGCACAATTGGAACTTCTGCAACTCCTTTATTTGCACTAAATGATGCAAGCAAGACAACGACTGGATTTTCAATTCGTGTAGAAAACAACATTTCCAACATAACGAGTATTGAATGGATGGCAGTTCATACTTCGTAATTAACCTAGCCATAAAAAAACTAAACATATGACACCACTAAAAGGAACTGATCCTAAACTCGTTAGCGGCGGCTCTCCAACTCGCGGCATGATCCGTGAGACTATGGGGAACAAGCCAAATCTTGGAGCTAAAAAGCCAAGCGTCTACACGACTGCTGGAACTCCCAAGCAAGGCTACCACAAGGAATTATCGGAAACCATAATCCC
>CAZNWS010000231.1:848-2883 GCA_964576495.1 uncultured Hydrogenophaga sp.
AAGAGATGGTAGAGCTTGTGAAGGGTTTTGTCGGCGACTCTGGCACTTGCTCATACGAGCGCGGAGTTAAAGCCGTAAACCAAGCACGGCGACTGCTATGGAATAAACGGGCTTGGACTTCGCAAGAAGAATATGTCCAGATTTGCTGCGTAGATAATTGCTTCACGCTGCCATCTCGCTATGAGCAAATCAAACTTGCTTGGGTCGGGAACGAATCTGCGTCTCTAGCAGACGAATGGTTCAATGCTACCAACGCTTATGCTCTTCATGCAGATAACTCATGCCATAGAGGAATCGTAGAAGTAGGAGGACTCCATGTCCTATTCCGTGATTACACTACGCATCCATATCAAATCGGAGTAATGGCCGAGGAAGCTGAAGACATCGGCGTAGAATTGATGTTTGAAGCGCAAGACCAGTATGACACCTATCATAAAGTTAAGGTGGCTACAGCCAATCCTCCAACGCTGGCAAAGTCTGATCTCCTTGTGAAAGGGATTCGGGCAGTCAGCAAGCCAGTAACCAAAGGTAGGATTCGGGTGTATGCCTACGATACGGCATTGGAAGCAAAGACGCTGATAGCCATCTATCAACCGAATGACGCTAATCCTACTTTCCGTAGATTCAAAGCACCAAAAACCTGCGAGTGTATCACGCTTTACGCATCGAAGAAATACTTTGATCTAACCGATCCAAAAGAGTTGGTTGAGTTTATTCCTGATGCGATGATATATGCTGTTCTGGCATTGAACTCGCGTGAGAACCGCAAGGCGCAGGAGTTCTTGAGTAACCTAGCACTTGCTGTGCAGGAGCAGGAGAAAGAGATGGAGGGTGCTGAAATCCCAACTGCCGCTCCAATCCGGTTTGCTAACTATAGTCGGGCAGATAACCTAATCGGTTCTGACCTACTCTCTCCCTCACCAAACGATTACTTCCTTTCACGATGACGCTGACAATCCCAGACAAGATTGATGCAAGGAACGTAGTCGGATATGGCGATCCAGACTACGAACTTAATCTAATGGATTTGGAGATTCTGAAACTTCCTCCAAGGGAATGTCCGTTGGTTCACAAGTTTACTCCGGGGATGTATATTCGGGAAATCTATATGCCGAAGGATACGATCCTAACTACTTTACTCCATCTGACTACTCATCCATTCTTCGTAATGAAGGGTGATGTGACTGTCTGGTATCATGGCATCCCTGCCCATCGCTACAAAACGGGCTATAGCGGGATCACAGAAGCAGGAACAAGGCGTTTGTTGGCTACTCATAAAGACACGATTTGGATAACGTGCCATGTCACAGACTTAACTGATCCAGACGAAATTATTGACAGCATCACTTCTAGGGACTTTAATCCTCACATCGCCAAGGAAGACCCAATGGTGCAGAAGTGGCGTCATAATAGAACTGACTTAATCAAATGAGATTCCTTCAACATCCAGAAGATTTACTTAGAAACAAACATCCGCAGATGTTTTACTCTACCGCACTTGCCATTGGTGCTGGTGTAGTAGCTGTAGCTGCTGCTGGAACTGCTGCTGCCGTCTCGATGTCAGCAGCGGATCGCGCAAAGAAAGCTCAGGGAAAAGCGGCGGGAGCTTTTAAAAAACAACAAAGAAAAGCTACCAAAGCATACGAAAAAGGACAACAGCAAGTCCAAGGGATGATTGAAGAAGTCAAAGCTCCAGAGTATAATTTGGGAGCGATGATTGGCGATGCTAGTCAGATTTCAGATTACTATCGTCAGCAACTTGAAACATTCCAACCCGGAGCGGCAGCACAAAGAGCGAAAGCGCAGACCCAAATCGGTGAAGCAATGGATGTTGTTTCCAGTTACCTTAAAGGAGATATCCCGCAAGACGTCAAAGAACAGATCATGCGTAATGTCGCTGAGAGTGCTGGAGCAGGATTCAGCCCCGCAACAGCAGGACGCGCTGGAGGATTCCAAGCGGCACAAGGTCAGATGGCGCGTAACCTTGGGCTAACTTCACTTGATATTCAAGGCCGTGGACTCGCCGCATTGCCAG
>CAZNWS010000232.1:0-2880 GCA_964576495.1 uncultured Hydrogenophaga sp.
TTGTCTTTCTTTGACACCATGGCCGTCACCAAAGACGCCAAGCACCCCAACAACGCACACGCTTTCATCGACTTCTTCTTGAAGCCTGAGAACGGTGCCGCGATGGGCAATGAGATGAGCTACAACGCCGGCAACAAAGCTGCTCTGCCTTTGGTGGCGCCTGAGATGGCCGCCAACAAAACCATCTTTGTGGAAGCCGCTTACATGCCCAAGATGATCCAGCCCGCCAGCTGGACGAACGAAGCACGCGAAGCCATGGCCAACGCCTACAACAGCTTCAAGCAAGGCAAGTAATTTCGGTTCGCTCCGAAACCCAGGGCTGTTTGTACACGCCGTATGAACAGCCCTTTTTGTTTCTGATTTTTCCACGCACGGGGTTCACGAATGACACAGCCTGGGGCACAAGCGGGATACTTGGTTACCGAAAAATTGACCAAGCGTTTTGACGACGCGGTGGCCGTCGACGAGGTGTCGCTTTCGATCGGTAAGGGCGAGATCTTTGCGCTGTTGGGCAGTTCAGGTTGTGGCAAGTCGACCCTGTTGCGCATGCTCGCGGGCTTTGAGAAACCGACTGCGGGCCGTATTCTGTTGGGTGGTCAAGACGTGGCGGCCATGGCGCCTTATGACCGTCCGGTCAACATGATGTTCCAGTCGTATGCGCTGTTCCCGCACCTCAACATTTGGGAGAACGTGGCCTTTGGCCTCAAGCGTGAAGGTTTGCCCAAAGACGAAATTCAAAAGCGCACGGACGAGATGCTGGCCTTGGTTCAGCTCACACCGTACGCCAAACGCAAACCACACCAGTTGTCGGGTGGCCAGCAGCAGCGCGTGGCTTTGGCCCGCAGCTTGGCGAAAAAACCGAAACTCTTGTTGCTCGACGAGCCCTTGGGCGCACTGGATAAGAAGTTGCGCGAGCAAACCCAATTCGAGTTGGTCAACATCATCGAAAAAGTGGGCGTCACGGTGGTGATGGTCACCCACGATCAAGAAGAGGCCATGACCATGGCCAGCCGCATCGCCATCATGAGCAAGGGCCGAGTGCTGCAAGTCGGTACACCCGAAGAAATTTACGAACACCCGCGCAACAAGTTCGTGGCCGACTTCATTGGCAATGTGAACCTGTTCGCGGGCAGTTTGTCGGTGGATGAGCCCGACCGCTGCGCCGTGACCACGGCCTTGGGCGAGATGCATGTGGGCCACGGTGTGAGCGGCACGCTCAACATGCCCGTGACCTTGGCGGTGCGCCCAGAGAAGATCGAGATCAGCAAAACGCGCCCCGATGTCCAAACCAACCTGTTCACGGGCCAAGTCAAAGAGATCGCCTACTTTGGCTCTTACAACACCTACATCGTCAAAGCCAGCGACGGCTCCAAGGTGAAGATCACCGAAGCCAATACTTCGCGCCATGAGCTCTCCGACATCACTTGGGAAGACAAGGTCTTCTTCTGGTGGGGCGACAGTGCCGGTGTGGTCTTGCGCGACTGAGCGCCGAGGAGCCCATGGTGAGCAGACCCTTTTCAATGCCCGGCAAGCGCTTCGTCATTGGTGTGCCGTATGCGTGGCTGTTTTTGTTTTTCTTTCTGCCCTTTCTCATCCTGCTCTACATCAGTTTTGTGGACATGGGTGAGAGCATCCACCCTTTCAAACCGATTTGGGACACCGAGACGGGCTTGTTATCGCTCAAATACGAAAACTACACCTCCATCTTCAAGTCCGCAGATGGCGCATGGTTCCAGACGCTCTACATTGAAGCTTATGTGCGATCGGTTTGGTATGCCCTGTGCACGGCGGTGCTGTGCTTGGTGTTGGGTTATCCGTTTGCCTATTTCATCGCACGTTCGCCAGCCAGCGTGCGCCCGGCGCTTTTGATGATGGTGATGTTGCCGTTTTGGACGTCGTTCTTGCTGCGCGTGTATGCGTGGAAAGGTATCTTGGCCGACCAAGGGGTGGTCAATCAGTTTTTCATGGCGGTGGGTTTGACGAGCGAGCCGATTCAAATGCTCTACACCGACGTGTCGCTCCTTGTTGGCATGGTCTATGTGTATTTGCCCTTCATGGTGCTGCCGCTCTACGCCAACTTGGTGAAGATGGATTTCCGCTTGTTAGAGGCCGCTTATGACTTGGGTGCATCGCCGTTCAAGGCGTTTTGGCTCATCACGGTGCCACTGTCCAAGGCCGGCATCATCGCCGGCTTCATGTTGGTCTTCATTCCTTCGGTGGGTGAGTTCGTGATTCCTTCGCTCTTGGGGGGGCCTGAGAACCTGATGATCGGTCGCGTGGTGTGGGACGAAATGTTCACCAGCAACAACTGGCCCCGTGCCACCGCTTTGGCGGTGGTGATGATCGGTGTGATCGTGGTCCCGCTGGCCTTCTACTACCGCAACAAAGAGTGACGGCCCCGCCTGGAGCAATTGAGATGCAAGCCTTTTTTGAAAAACACTTCGGCAAATTCTGGCTGGTGGCGATCTTTTTGTTTCTCTACCTGCCCCTGATGTTCATGGTCGTGTTCTCGTTCAACAGCACACGACAAGACGCGGTCTTCACCGGTTTTTCTTGGCGTTGGTATGAGGCGTTGACGCGCGACACGAAAATCGTCGAGGGTTTCTGGCTGTCGATCAAGGTGGCGGCGATCACGGGTGTGCTGTCGGCGACGCTGGGCACATTTGCCGCTTTTGTGTTGGTGCGTTACCGCGCCTTTTTGGGTCGCACCGTGTTTTCGGGCATGGTCAATGCGCCGCTGGTGATGCCTGAGGTGGTGATCGGCTTGTCTTTGTTGCTCTTGATGGTGGGCTCACAAAACCTGTTTGGTTGGCCACAGCGCGGCATGTTGACCATCATCTTGGGGCACACCTTGCTGGGCATGGCGTATGCCATGGTGGT
>CAZNWS010000233.1:0-2879 GCA_964576495.1 uncultured Hydrogenophaga sp.
CGACGACATCGAGATGAACCGCACCTTCAACAACGGCATTGGCATGGTGGTGGTGATCGCCGCCGACCAAGCCGAAGCCTGCGCCGCCACGCTGCGTGGTTTGGGTGAAACGGTGCACACCATCGGTCGCATTGCGCCGCAAGGCAGCGGCGCGGCCGTGGTCGTTGCCTGAGTTCAGCTCATCTCGCGGCGCAAAGCCGTGAGGCGTTGCTGCATGAGCTCGCGATCGAGGGTGTCGTCGGTGTGCGCACAGTAGTACGCCAAATCGGCCACCGCCTCGCGCGTATTGCCCACAGCGGCGTGGGCCAAACCCCGATCGCGCCGCTCAGGCAATTGGTCGGGCAACAAAGTCACCAAACGCTCTTGCACAGCCAACAACCTTGAGCTGTCGGATTGACTGCGGTGTAAGTCTTTGAGGTTGCGCAACATGCGCGCCAAGATCTCGCGCGGCGTGGCCGACTGCAGGTACAAACCCATGGGCACTTCAAACTCACCCACCATGCCTTGGCTCTGTTGATAGGGCAGTAAGCGCTCAGACAAAGCCTCGCGGCTGAGCGACTCACCGCTGAACGGATCGATCACCACCTGACCGGCGGGCAAGTTGACTTTGACCAGAAAGTGGCCGGGAAAGTTGATGCCGTGGGCCTTCAATCGAAGGCCCTGCGCCAACTCCAACCACAGCACCGCCAAGCTCACGGGAATGCCACGGCGTGTGCGCAGCACCACGTGTAAATAGCTGTTATCGGGGTCGTGGTAGTGGTTGACGTTACCGGCAAACCCCAAATCTTTGAAAAAGAACTGGTTGAGCATGCGCAAGCGATGCAGCGGATCCGCGTCGGGGCTCAAACGGCGTCGCAAGCGTTGGGCCAACTGGTCGACCGAGTCGAGCACCTGCTGCACATCGCCATCGGGGTATTCGTCTTGAGCGATGCTGGCTGCGGCTTCGAGCAGCGGAAAGCCCTCGTCCTCGGCCACCAAACTGGCGAAGTACTGCAGCGGTGTGGGTGCTTCAAATTGCAAAGCCATCGCTCACTTTCGAATCAGCGCACGCCAAGACACGCCCAGGACGCGCAACAGCCCCAAATACACCACCACCGCGCCGACCACACTGGCCGCGACCCAACCCACGCGAGCCCAACGCTGGCCATCGGCGTTGACCCAATCGAAGGACTGCTCCACCCACCACAAGCCTGCGGCCATGAGCGCACTGGCCACGCCGACCTGCATGAGCAAACGCCCCCAGCCCGGCGACGGTACAAAAGCCCCACGGCGCAACAAACCCACCAAGAGCCAGCTGGCGTTGACCAAAGCCCCCAAGCCAATGGCCAGCGCCAAACCCGCATGTGCAAAAAAAGGCACCAAAACGAGGTTGAGCATCTGCGTAAACACCAAGACCACGATGGCGATTTTCACAGGGGTGCGAATGTCTTGGCGGGCATAAAAACCGGGGGCCAGAACCTTGATCGCTACCAAGCCCAGCAAACCAACGCCGTAGCCCATGAGGGCGTGGGCCGTCTGCACCACGTCGCGCGCGGTGAAGGCGCCGTAGTGGTAGAGCACCGCCACCAAGGGTTCGGCGAACACCAACAGTGCCAAGGCTGCGGGTACGCCCAACACCACCACCAAACGCAAACCCCAATCCAGCAAGGCGCTGTAGCGATCGCCCTCCTGAGCCGCTTGTGCGGCCGAGAGCTGGGGCAGCAAAACCACGCCCAACGCCACGCCCAGCATGGCGGTGGGGAATTCCATCAAAAGGTCGGCATACGACAACCAGCTCACGCTGCCGGGCGTCATGTGCGAGGCGATTTGTGTGTTGATCAACAAAGACAGCTGGGCCACGCTGACGCCCAACAAAGCCGGCAGCATGAGGTGCGTCACACGTTGAGTCCCGGGATGGGCCCAAGCAGCGCGAATCTCAGACCAGCGCCAAGCCACATGGGGCAACATACCGATGCGTTTGAGCATGGGGATTTGCACGCCCAGCTGCAACAGACCACCGACCATGACCCCCACCGCCATGGCGTAAATCGGCTCAATGCCTTTGGACGCCAATGCGGGCGCACCCAACCAAGCCGCAGCAATCATGGCCAAGTTCAGCAACACCGGGGTGGCTGCGGGCGCGGCGAAATGCTTCCATGTGTTCAAAATGCCCGCCGACAGCGCCACCAAGGACATGAAACCGATGTAGGGGAAGATCCAACGGGTCAGCAACACCGCGGTGTCGTAGCCCGCTGGACTTTGTTGCAGGCCACTGGCCATCGCCCACACCAGCCACGGCGCCCCCACCACACCCACGATACAGGTCAGCACCAAAACCCAAAACAACACGGTGGCGATTTGGTTGACCAAGACTCGGGTGGCGTCGTCGCCCTCCGTGGCGCGCACACCCGCGAGCACGGGCACAAAGGCTTGGCTGAACGCCCCTTCGGCAAACAGGCGGCGGAACATATTGGGAATGCGAAACGCAACGTTGAAGGCGTCGGTCATGGGGGTGGCGCCGAACATAGCGGCCATGAGCAACTGGCGCACCAGCCCAGTGATGCGAGAAGCCAGGGTCAACGCAGAGACCAAAGAGGCGGATTTGAACAGCGACACGGCACACAGTGTAGCCCCTGTTCAGGGGATGCCGCTCCGTGCTAAAATCGTCGGCTTTGCTGGCATCATCTCCAAACATTTAAGGAATATTCACCATGGCAACCAAGCCGAAGAAAAAGAACCCCCGCCTGGCCTCTGGCCGCAAACGCGCTCGCCAAGACGTCAAACACAACGCCGCGAACACTTCGCTCCGCTCCAAATACCGCACCGCTGTCAAGAACGTCGAAAAAGCCGCTTTGGGCGGCGACAAGGCCAAGGCCACCGACCTGTTCGCCAAAATGCAG
>CAZNWS010000234.1:0-2857 GCA_964576495.1 uncultured Hydrogenophaga sp.
GCAGGTGCTGGGCAACCCCCACCAGCTGATGCACGACCTGCAAAACCCCACGCTGTGGAGCACGGGGGCGGTGGGGTTTTCTAACAGCACGGACCCCACGTTTGTGCAAGCCACCATCGACCAAATGATGCAGGCCATTGCACCGCCGAGCGACCCGGGTGGCTTGTTCATGAGCCGCTTGTACCTCAACCCCGAGAACCCTTACACAGCCGGCGGGGCCTTATCTGCGCCGCCCTCGCCCACACCCGAGAGCGGGGCTGCAGCCCCCACGGGACCGCTGATCGACAACTTTGAGCATTACAAGCGCGCACTGACGCATGCCCAGGCCAACCTGGGTGACCGCAAGCAAGACATCACGCGCTGGAGCGAGACGGTGCCCGAGTATGGCGACGGGGTATCCTACCTGGCCAAGACGCACTCGAACAGCAGCGTGTCGCTGCGCAATACCTTGTTTGACAGCGCGCCGAGCCGTGCGGTGTTCCAAGCCACACAGGTTCCCACGGCAGGCGCCTCAGCCTTCTTTGCCCTACAAGGCGCGCAGGCCAAAACCCACTTGGCCAACCTGCAAGAACAAAACGCACAGTGGCTGGGCTCGCGGGTGTTTTTTAGTCAACAGCAACTCGCCTCAGACCCCAACAGTCGGCGGTTTGAGTCGCGCTTGGGCAACCCAAGCAAGAGCACCACGTTGGGCTACATCCAGCCTGATGGTCAGGCGCATGAGTTTGATCGGAGCAACCAACACCTGAAATCGAGCAAGTTTGTCAACCTGGGCGAGGCCCTCAACCACGCGGCCAACCAGCACCAGGTGCGTGTTCAGACGCTGCAGGGCTTGGATTTGAGTCACTTCAAGGACGTCCGCGCCTTGTTCATGCAGGGCTTGAACCTGCTCAAGAACGCCAGCGGACAAGATCGCGTTTTGCTCGAAGGTCTCAAAAACGGCCAGATCACCTCCGGCCACCCCCAATACGCGCAGGCCCGGGCGTTGGCGCAAGGCGCTTTTACGCAGGCCTATGGCGATCACGTGGAGTATGAGACACGGCTCAAACACAGCAAAGAGTCGGCGGCGTGGCAAGCGCAGAACATCAACCTGTCGGGCATCAGCGACCAAGCGCTGTTCAGCCAAGGCTACAACCTGTTTGACCGCCGCGCCAGCGAACACCAAGAGGGCTTGCTCAAGCGCTTGCAAACTGGAGAGCTCAAGGTGGGCTCGGCCGAATACCAAGAAGCGCGAACGCTGGCCGAGGCCCGATTCAGGGCCGATCACCAGCAGGCTTTGGAGCCACCCAAGAAAACCAGTTCATGGAAGAAGCTGGTCTCGGTGGTGGTGGTGGCTGTGGCGGCGTTTTATACGGCCGGCGCAGTCAGCGCCTGGGCCGGTCAGATGCTGGGGGCAACGCTCACGACCAGCGGAGCGGTGGCGACAACGGTTACCACCGCAGGCGTGACCAGTGTGAGTGTCACAGGTGTCGCGGCCACAGCGATCGGCTCGGCCGCAGCGAGCATGGCCAGCGCGGCCATCGGCACGGCGATTCAGACCGGCAGCGTGAGCCAAGGCATCAAGGCAGCGGGCGATAGCCTCAAGGGGGGACTGGCGCAAGTGGCGGTATCGACCGCGCTGGCTGCTTCGGGCATCAGCGGGACGGCCATTGGTGACACGATTGGCATGAGCGAGAAAGTGGGCAACGCCATTTACAACACCGTATCGAACGCTGTGAGCAACACCATCGCCAACGGTGGCAGTTTTGGGCAACATTTGACAGACAGCGCCATCAACAGCACCATCAGCATGGCTTCACAAAATATCTCGGACCGGGTGGTGGCCAGTACCGAGGCCGGTGGATGGGACCGCTACGCTGCTCATGCCGCTTTGGGTTGTGGTGTGGGCATGGTGCGCAGTGACGGCGGTGCGGGGTGTGAGGATGGTGCCTACGATGGGGTCGCCAGCCTCATGATCGATGAGGTAAAACGAGCACAAACCGCAGATAAAAAAATTATGCTTCAGCGTTGCTCACCCAACGGTGGATGCGAAGAGGTTGTACCAGTTCAAGCTAAAGACGTGGTGGTCAGTGCCGATGGCAATGTCTACGTGCACAACCACGGCATACTTAACGATGAGAATGCGGCACTGGGAGGTGCAAGAGAAATGAATTCAGTCCATGCAAACGAACAAGGCGTTTATGTGGTGATCAACCCCTACACAGGCAATGCTCTGACTGAGTTCATTTATGCGGGGTACGACAAACTCAACGAAGTCCTGGGTGGCATCATGCCGGTGAGCAATGCCACGCTGGCGACGGTCGACATTCGCAACCGAGCCGCCGAACTCGGTGCGAGTGTCGCCAGTACCGCTCACAGTCGTGGAACGTTGACCGAAGCTCTTGCAACCCAGTACCAACTCCGTAACGGCCAAGAAAACCTCAACCTCTCCAGTCAGTTCTTCTACGGAGGGGCCGCCAACGCACAAAGGGCCGCCGATAACTTATCTAAAGCCACTGATGGGCAAGGGCAGCTGTACCAGTCCACCCACACCAGTGATCCTGTGGGCACACTTATTGGGGGTAACGAACCCACGGGGGGCGTGCCTTGGAGTCACCCCATTGAAGCTCACGTCCGGTATGGGCCGAATTTTGAAAATGTAAAAGACGAAGAAGAAAGCCTCGACCGCCAAGAAAAACTTAAAAACACATGGGGGGAGACGAATCGAGGGGGCGTGTTGGTTCCACCAAGCAGTCAGCTGCCCCTGCTAACGGCGCCACAAGGGGTGACTCCATGAAGCATTGGTTTTTTAGACTGTGTTTGGTGGTTGGTGTCATTGCATTGAACGGTTGTGTGATCGGTGGCCCTGACGCCAGCAGAG
>CAZNWS010000235.1:0-2845 GCA_964576495.1 uncultured Hydrogenophaga sp.
CGGTGAGGCAGACGATGCGTTGGGGGCCAATGCGCATGCTTCAGCGGCTGCTGTAATTCAACGACACAAACGCTGTGCGTCCGGTTGTGCTGTAGCCATGGGCCAACTGGTAATCAGCGTTCAAAGCGTTTTCCAAGCGCGCCACCAAACGCCACTGCGGGCTGATGCGATAGGCGGCATTCACCCCCAACAAAGTCTGGGCGTCGAGCACTTCATCAGAAAAGTCGCTGTCGCGACGCTGACCTTGGTAGGACACCGACAGACCGACGTGGTGCTGACCCAAAGGCTGCTTGAGGTCCAAGGCCACCAAGCGCTCGGCTCGTCGTGCCAAAGTCTTGCCCGTGTCCAAGTTGCGGGGGTCTTGTTCGGTCCATCGCAAGGCCAGCTCGGTGCTGCCCATGGTGGTTTGAGCCGATGCCTCCACACCCGAGTTCTCAGCGTCTAGGTTAACCAAGTTGAACGTACGGTTGTAGGCAATGGTGTCGTTCATGTCCGATTGGAAGTAGGTGATCTTCAGGCGATGGTCACCAGATTGGTAAACCGTACCCAACTCACGGCTCAAGAAAGTTTCGTTCTTTAACGTTACTGCGCTGGCCGCACGCTCCCCCACCGAGGGGCTACGAAAACCGCTCGATGCACTGGCCAAAATTTTCAACTGCGGGTTGATTTGGTAGCCCGTGCCCACAAGCACCGAATTTTCCGAATCGATGTTCTTGGCGCCGTCCAAGTGGTTGCGCAAGACCCAACGGTCGTAGCGCCAGTTGGCCTGCCAAGTCCATTGTTGAATTTGGGCACCCAAGCCAGCAAAAACGCCGGTATCGGTTTTGGTCGTGTCGTAACCGCTGAGCACCGCATCGGATTCAAAGTCTTCGGTGCTGTGGTCCAAACCCACCAGCAAATGAGTCTGAGCACCCATACTGACATCGTTGGTCCAACGGACGCCGTTTTGACGGCTTTGGGCTTTGCCATAGGTGTAATCACCGGTTTTTAAGGCGCCGTTTTGGCGGTCTTCCAATTCTTGGGTGGTTTGACTCAAGGACACTTCGGACGACCAAGTGGGCATCCATTGGGCCGACCAGGTCAGCTGGGTCGATTGGGTTTTTCGATCCAACTCATGTGTATCCGTGGGGTTGCCAAAACCGAACCCATCGTCGTCGTATTCGTTGGACACATCGTCTAAGGCGATGGTCAATTTGACGCTGTGATCGGTGTTGATGGGTTGCTCCAAACCCAAAGCCACGGCATTGGAAATGGTCTGATCTTGGTCGGGGTTGGCTGCGGGTCGTTGGTCGACGCGCATGGCAGACAGTTTCACGGAGCGTTCTTGGCCCAAACGTAATGAAACGCCCGTCTCACCAACCTGAGTCGAGAAAGCCGCATCGGCGGTTCGAACGCCATCACTGCCCACGCCCAACTGAGCCGACACACCAGCATCTTGACGGGTGAAGATGTTGATCACACCACCGTTGGCGGCGTTGCCATACAAGGCGCTGGCATTACCACGCAAAATTTCAACACGTTCGATCCGGTGAAGAGGAATGTCGATGGCCGACAAAGCGCCAATGCCATCGGTGGGCGCTTTCACGCCATCGATCAAGACCACCAAGTTCACGCTGTTGTGTCCTCGCAGAAAAAACGAGGTGGTGTTGCCAGCCCCCCCGTTGCGGCCATACTCAAAACCCGCCGTTCGGGTGAGCAGATCGGCCAAAGAACTGGCTTGTGTTTGCTCAATTTCGTTGCGATCAATCACGTCCAAAGAGGCTAGCACCGAGGACAGGGGTGTGGGCACACGGGCCGCCGTCACAACCAAGGGATCGAGTTGGGTGGTTTGTGCATGGGCGCCTGTAGCCAATGCCATAGATAAGGCAGACAGCGCAGGGGCAAACGCGTGCGCACGAAAAGACTTTTGCATGATGATGAATACCTACAGAACAACGCCCTCACCGCCTTCCCCGACAGTGCATGGGCTTCACAGCACGGCGCTTAGGGCGCTGTGCCACCTGGTTGGCCGGTATCCGGGCTGGCGGAAACTACCTCTGTCGCCTTCCCAAACGCTTGTTCAAGGCGCTCAGTGGCTTGAGTGACAGAAGCGGAGCACAAGGGCTCGTCCGCTTGACCGTTGCGGGGGCAGCGCAGGTTGGGGGTTGCCGAGCGAGCGGCGCGACCTTCCTGCTTCCCGTTGAACTGCGGTGTGTGAACCACGCCGCGAGCACCAACACCGCTTATTCTAAATGCCCACGCCTTTCAAGTTCCCTACAATAGGGGTCAAATGTCCGATTCCAAGCCCATCGACCAAATTGCCGAACGCGTGGAGCGCCTGCTGCTGCGTCACGAAGAGTTGCAACGCACCAATGCCCTGCTGCAGTCACAGGTTCAAGACTTGCAGGTCGAGCGCGACTTGCTCAAGTCTCGACTCAACGCCGCTCGCATGCGCATCGATGCCTTGATCGAACGCTTGCCGACCCTGACCGATGGGACACCACCCAAGGACATCGAATGACCGCCGCCAAACCCGCCACGCAACAAGTTGAAGTCCAAATCATGGGGCAAAGCTACATCTTGGCTTGCCCCGAGGGTGGTCAAGCCGCGCTGATGCAGGCGGTGGAACGCGTGGACGCGGCCATGTGCCGCATCCGCGATGCGGGCAAGGTCAAGGCACGCGACCGCATTGCCGTGCTGGCTTCGCTGAACCTGGCGTTTGAGTTGGTGCAAATGGGTGTCAATGGTGTGAGTGCTGTGGCCCCAACGCCGGCCAGCCCATCCAACGACGGTGGCTCGGACACCCGTTTGGACGCCCTGCTCAGCCGCTTGGACCAAACCCTGGACGCCGACGGCCGTCTGATCT
>CAZNWS010000236.1:0-2825 GCA_964576495.1 uncultured Hydrogenophaga sp.
TTCGCATCGAACACCCCCAAAGCGTGATCGACCAAGCCCGCTGGGGCCGCCACGCTGGCCACCCACTCTTGGGCGCGGCCGATTACAAGCTGGTGCACCACGCAAAGAACGGCCGTGCGGTCTACAGCTTTTGCATGTGCCCAGGCGGCACGGTGGTGGCCGCCACGTCCGAGCCCGGTCGCGTGGTGACCAACGGCATGAGCCAGTATTCGCGCAACGAGCGCAACGCCAACGCGGGTTTGGTGGTGGGCATCGACCCCAGCGACTTCCCGCTGCAATTCCCTCAAGACGCGCCGCTGTGGACGGCCGCGTTCGGCGATATCGATGGGCCACGCTACGCAGAGCAAGCAAAAACGCTGATCGCACAAGGCCAGCACCACCCGCTGGCGGGCATCGTGTTGCAACGTGAATTGGAAAGCCGGGCCTACACCTTGGGCGGCAGCAGCTACGATGCGCCGGGCCAGCGCGTGGGTGACTTCTTGGCCAAGCAACCCTCCACCACATTGGGCGAGGTGCAACCCTCGTACAAGCCTGGCATCCACTTGGGCGACTTGGCCCCGTCTTTACCGGCCTATGCCATTGAGGCCATGCGCGAAGCGCTGCCCGTGTTTGGCCGAAAAATCAAAGGCTACGACATGGCCGATGCTTTGCTGACCGGGGTGGAGACGCGCACGAGCGCGCCGCTGCGCATCACCCGTGGCGAGGACTTTCAAAGCCTGAACACCCGCGGCTTGTACCCGGCCGGTGAAGGCGCGGGTTACGCGGGTGGGATTTTGTCGGCCGGGGTGGACGGCATCAAAGTGGCCGAGGCCGTGGCCATGGCCACCCTGTCCCAGGCCTGATCAGCCGCGCTGCAAGGCGGCGATGCGCTCTTCGATGGGGGGGTGGGTCGAGAACCACTTGCCCAAACCACCCGCGATGCCCATGGCCTGCATGGTCTTGGGCAACTCGCCGGGGGTCAAACCACCCAAACGCGCCAAGGCGTTGATCATGGGTTGCTTGCGGCCCATGAGTTGTGCAGCACCGGCATCGGCGCGGAATTCGCGCTGGCGGCTGAACCAGGCCACGATCATGGCGGCCAAGACGCCCAACACGATGTCCATCACGATGGTGGTGATGTAGTAGCCCATGCCGGGGCCGCTGCTTTGGTTATCGCCTTTGCGCAAAAAGCTGTCAACCAAGTAACCGATCACTCGGCTGAGAAACACCACGAAGGTGTTCATGACGCCTTGGATGAGGGTCATGGTGACCATGTCGCCGTTGGCGATGTGCGCGACCTCGTGGCCAATGACGGCCTCGACTTCTTCGCGCGTCATGTTGCGCAACAAACCGGTGGACACGGCCACCAAGGCCGAGTTCTTGAACGCACCCGTGGCAAACGCATTGGGCTCGCCGTCAAAGATCGCCACTTCGGGCATGCCGATGTTGGCTTGGTTGGCGAAGTGCTCGACGGTTTGCACGATCCAAGCCTCATCGGCGTTTTGCGGCTGGTTGATCACGCGCGCGCCGGTGCTGAACTTGGCCATGGGCTTGCTGATGAGCAAAGAGATGATGGCACCACCAAAACCCATCACCAGCGAGAAGCCCGCCAACGCGGTCATGTTCAGGCCGTTGGCCGTCAAGAAACGGTCCACGCCCAAGATGCGGGTGGTCACCAACAACACGGCCATGACGGCCAAGTTGGTCAAGACGAATAAAAAGATGCGTTTCATGTGTTCTCCGTGGGGCCCAGTGGCTGGGAATGATACTGGTGCTTCAGATGCGGACGGTTGACAAAAGTTCAAGCCCCCACTGGGCCACGGGGTGCACGGAACACCTGCGCGTCGGCGTAAAACGCGGGGTCTTCGTTGGCCGGCCACCAACCGGGAATGCCCAGCACCGGCAAGGGGGTGAGCGGCTTGCGGGCCAAGTGCTCGGTGTTCAGCGCTTGGGCAAACCAAGCGTCCCATGCTGCCCAGTCGTCACCCAGCGCCGCAGGCACGGGCGTGGCCCACACGTGGGCGGTGATGGACTTGTAGGGCTGGTGCAGTTTCTCCAACAAAGCGTGCCCCAACACCCCCACGCGGGCTTGCGCCCACAGCGCCCGCCCCTCCACGAACAAAGCCCGCCAATCGCGTTGCAACAGCGCCGCCCAAAGCGCCTGGGGCGCTTGCAGGAGCACGGCGTTTTCATCGATCAAGGTCAGGGCATCGCGCACCGGGCCGCGCACCGCGCCGATGCCCAAACGGGCGATCTCGGCGACCTGCAAGCGGTTGAGGCGTCGCTTGCTTTGGGGCCACTGGTGCCAACACAGGGCGTTGAACGCGTCGTGCAAGCCTTCTCGGGTGGGCACGGCGGCGTGCTCGCCGATGAAGCTCTCATACGCCTGCCCCTCGGGCAAATCCGCTTGTGGCACAAAGCGCACCGGGGCGTTCAAGTGTGTGTTGAGCAACTCGGGCAAGGCCTGACCTTGCGCCAACGCGGGCTGGAGCGTCGGCCCCAGCGCGCACCAATGGGCCAGCCACGGGGCTTGCCAGTCGATCTCGCGCAGCGCGCTGCGCCCAACCTCAGGCGCGCACACGCCAGGGCAGGGCTTCACCGGCACGCAGAGGTTTGAGCGCGGCTTGGCCAAAAGCAAAAGACTCGGGCGGCGTCCAGCTTTCGCGCTGCAGGGTGAGGGTGCCGCGGTTGCGCGGCAAGCCATAGAAGTCGGCGCCAAAGAAACTGGCGAACCCTTCGAGCTTGTCGAGCGCGCCAACTTGGTCAAACGCCTCGGCGTACATCTCCATGGCGGCGTGGGCGGTGTAGCAACCCGCACAACCGGTGGCGTGTTCTTTGAGGTGGGC
>CAZNWS010000237.1:0-2821 GCA_964576495.1 uncultured Hydrogenophaga sp.
CTCAGGCCAGCTTGCCCAGCAGCAGGTATTCCATCAGGGCTTTTTGCACGTGCATGCGGTTTTCGGCTTCGTCCCAGACCACGCTTTGTGGGCCGTCGATCACCTCGGCGCTGACCTCTTCGCCGCGGTGCGCGGGCAGGCAGTGCATGAACAGCGCCTGGGGTTTGGCCACGGCCATCATGGCCTCGTCCACGCACCACTGTTTGAAGGCGGCGCGGCGCACCTCGTTCTCAGCCTCATACCCCATGCTGGTCCACACATCGGTGGTCACCAGATCCGCGCCGCGACAGGCGTCCATGGGCGAGTCGAACACCTGGTAGCAGTCGCGGCAGGTGATGCCCGCCAACGCGGGGTTGACCTCGTAGCCGCGCGGGGTGCTGATGTGCACTTTGAAGCCCAAGATTTCGGCGGCTTGCAACCAAGTGTTGGCCATGTTGTTGCCGTCGCCCACCCAAGCCACCACCTTGCCTTGGATCGAGCCGCGTTGCTCGATGAAGGTGAAGATGTCGGCCAAAATTTGGCAGGGGTGGAATTCGTTGGTCAGGCCGTTGATGACCGGCACGCGCGAGTGCGCGGCAAAGCGTTCGATCTTGGTTTGCTCAAAGGTGCGGATCATCACCAAGTCGACCATGCGGCTGATCACACGAGCGCTGTCTTCAATGGGTTCTGCGCGACCCAGCTGGCTGTCGCCTGTGGTCAGGTGCACCACCGAGCCGCCCATCTGGTACATGCCGGCTTCAAAGCTCACGCGGGTGCGCGTGCTGGCTTTTTCAAAAATCATGGCCAGCGTGCGGTCGGGGTCGGCAAAGGGTTGGTACTTTTCGACCGCCTTGAACTTGGCCTTGATGAAGGCTGCGCGTTGCAACAGGTAAGCGTATTCGTCGGCGCCGAGGTCTTTGAATTGCAGGTAGTGACGGATGGACATGGTCAAAGGGCTCACTCGCTCAGGAATTGTTGGATCAGGGGCAGCAAGCGCTGCACCACTTCGTCGGCCTCGGCCATGGTCATGATCAGGGGTGGCACCAAGCGAATCACGCTGTCGGCGGTCACGCTGATGAGCAGGCCCGCATCGGCGGCGCGCTGCGTGAGCACACCGCAAGGGCGATCGAGTTGCACGCCGATCATCAGGCCTTGGCCGCGCACCTCCACCAGTCCGGCCACACCTTGCAGGCCTTGGCGCAAGGCCTGTTGCAGGTGTTCACCCACGCGCTGGGCGTTGGCCAACAAGCCGTCTTCTTCCATGATGCGCAGCGTCTCGACGCCCGCGCGCATGGCCAAGGGGTTGCCGCCGAAGGTAGTGCCGTGGTTGCCCGGCTGAAAAATCGTGGCCGCTTTGGGGCCGGTGACGACCGCGCCCACCGGCACGCCCGAACCCAGGCCTTTGGCCAGCGGCATGACGTCGGGCACGATGCCCGCCCACTGGTGCGCAAACCATTTGCCGGTGCGCCCGATGCCGCACTGCACCTCGTCGATCATGAGCAACCAATCGCGTTCGTCGCACAGGGCGCGCAACTCGCGCATGAAATCCACGGTCATGGGGTGGATGCCGCCTTCGCCTTGGATCGCTTCAAAAAAGACGGCGGTGATGTTGTTATTGCCCGCCGTGGCGCGTTTGAGGGCTTCGATGTTGTTGCGTGGCACGCGCACAAACCCTTCCATGAGGGGGGTGAAGCCCGCGTGGATTTTGGGGTTGGCGGTGGCGCTGAGCGTGGCGATGCTTCGGCCATGGAAGGCCCCTTCGAACACCACCACCTCAGGTCGTTCGATGCCTTTGTCGTGGCCAAACTTACGAGCCAGCTTCAAGGCCGCTTCGTTGGCTTCCAAGCCGCTGTTACAAAAAAACACGTTGGTCATGCCCGAGCGCTCGACCAGCATCTGCGCCAGGCGCTCTTGATCGGGCACATGGTAGTAGTTGCAACAGTGGATCATGCTGGCCACCTGTTCTTGCAAGGCCGGTACCAGCTTGGGGTGTGCGTGGCCCAAGGTGTTGACCGCAATGCCCGCCAAGGCGTCGAGGTATTCGCGGCCTTCGGTGTCCCACACACGGCAGCCACGGCCGTGCGTGAGCGCGATCGGCAGGCGGCCATAGGTGTTCATGACGTGGGGTGAGGTGGGCGTGCTCATACAAAGACTCCGGCAAGGCCAACAAAACAAATCGGCTCAACGAAAGTTGAGCCGCTGAGAAGCGATTTTAGGCCCAGTCTGTCGTGCCTAGACACGGGCCCCAAGGGGAGGGTTAACTCTTATATAAGATACAATACTGGCACCCCGCCGCTGACTTGCGATCCTGGCTCAGCGGTGCGTGTTCAACCCAACCCGAGCCTTTCACCCAAAGGCCTGCGACGATGGTTTCTCCGACTGCACAGCACGTGTATATCCTTGGGCAAACGCTCGATGGCCGCACGTTTCGCCCCAGCGATTGGGCCGAACGGCTGGCTGGCGTGATGAGCCAATTCCGTCCCGGTGGTGCTCAACCCAGCAGCCACCTGAGCTACTCACCTTGGTGTGTCCCCAATACTTTTGATGGCGTCAAGTGCGTCATTGTCCACGTCGATCTGCGCGAAGCCGAACCCATGGCCTGGGATTTTGTGATGCACTTCGCTCGCGACAACCAACTCCAAGTCAAAGAAGACTGAGCTGCACGGTGAGCCAGGCAACCGTTCGCAGACAAAAAAAAGCCGCTCTTAGAAGCGGCTTTTTTGGGCTTGCTGGCAGCGCACCCGGTTCAAACGGCGGGCCGTGTGGCCCGGGCGGGGTTAGGCTCCGGCCAAACCCTTGACTTTGGCCGACAGGCGGCTCTTGTCGCGTGCGGCTTTGTTCT
>CAZNWS010000238.1:0-2809 GCA_964576495.1 uncultured Hydrogenophaga sp.
GACTTCTTTTTGCCTTCGACTTCGGTATCTTCATCAGCCATTGCTACACCTCTTGTTCACGATTTAAACCCAAATATCCCACCCATCTGCTCCCCGTATCCGCCCTTTTGGCTTGGAAACATCTGGTTGACTTTCTGCACCCAAAGATGGTCCCCCTTTCGGGCCAGATGCCATGGCTTGGGGTGTCGGTTGCCCGCCGTTTTTAGACGCGCCACCCGATCCAATGTTCAATGAAGCAACATCCATGCCCGATTGTTGCAGCATTTCTCGCAATCGGGGCAAAGCCTCTTGCAACAACTCTCGGGTCGCCGGGTTCAGGGCCCCCAAGGTCGCCTCTAATTCTCCTGCGCGCATCTGCATATCAATCTCAACCCGACCCAAATGTTGAGGGTTGAGGGCAAAACGCAATTGCCACTGACCACGCTGGGCCTGGGCCACCATTCGCTGGGCCAGCATTTCTCCAATGCGCAAAGACAAGGCCGCGCGCTCTTCGGCCCTCAGGGCTTTGAGATCTGCCTCTGGCGCGAGCTCACCCAGTAAGCCGGCCACGTCCAAGTCCAAGTCCACACGCCCCTCATCACCGGTTGTGCCACCCCAATCGGGTGGATCAGACCGCTTGGACAAGCCCGGCTCGAGCAAACGTTTGCCCGGAGACAGGCTCAGCACCATCTTTTCTGCGGCCAAACGATCGGGCCAGGCGTCGGTCACTGGCTCGGAGTCTCGGACAAGTGCTTGGACGCCCATGCTTTTTTGACCGCCTGCGATCCATGCTGCCGCGGGAACCCACGCAGCCTTCACGGCCCCTTCGGTGACCGACTTGATTTCACGGCCAAACAATTGCTCCAATGCCGCCGCATCCAGGCCTTGACCACGGGCAAAAGCCAGCAAACTGCCCTCATCGGTGTCCGCACTGGGCTCTGTTGGGGTAATCAATTGAAACCGCCCAGGGGCCAACCAAGTGCTCTTCAAAGGCTGACCTTCTGAAAGGATGGCTCTGTTTGCCAAATTACCACTCTCTAGGTCGGCCAAAGTTTGCGACTGCCCTGTGGTCTCTGCCGTCCCAGCCAAAGGCAAACTCCCCACTTGAACCGTCGTCGCAGAAGGAATTGATGATGAAACTGTGGGCGCAACCATCCAAGGGGGCAAGGTCGTTCCCAAGCCTGCCTCAGTCAGCTCGCTGTCGGAGGAGCCCAAAGCCCCATCTTCGGGCGCGGCGGCAAGGTTTTGCCCATCCAAGTCGGGGCTCAATGGCTGAAAAGCCTGAGCAAAAACTTGGGCAAAAGCTTCATTGGGCCCATGTTCGTCCGCAATGATTCCTGCCTCTTGCGCAGCATCCGCAGGGGGAATTGTTGAGTTCGTCTGCAAAACCGATAAAAGATCAAGCGTCATGTGTCAGTCCGGGCGCTCTGTTGTGCGGTTCACCGCCAGCGCCTCGGTGCCGGATTTAAGCAAGATCCATGACCGGCAGAGATTTGCCGCTTGAAAGGTGGTGTCGGATCGGGTGGCACGGGTATTGCATAAAGGGTCGCCAACCGGCCACGGCGGTCGGACCACTTGATACAAAGACCATGATCAACAACAGCCTGTCAATCCTTCGACAGAACATCACGCGAATCGACCCCGCGGGCCTGACCATTCCCGGCTTGGTCCTGTTGATCATGGCGATGATGGTGTTGCCCCTGCCGCCCCTGCTGCTGGATTTGTTGTTCACCTTCAACATCGTGGTGGCGTTGGTCATCATCATGATCGCCATCGGTACCCGCAAGCCTTTGGAATTTTCATCATTCCCGGCCATCTTGCTGTTCGCCACCATGTTGCGCCTGGCCTTGAACGTGGCCTCCACCCGCGTGATCTTGGTGGAAGGCCACAGCGGCCCAGAAGCCGCAGGTCAGGTGATCGCCTCATTCGGTGAGTTTGTGATCGCGGGTAACTACTTGGTGGGTTTCATCATTTTCGTGATCTTGATGATCGTGAACTTCTTTGTGGTGACCAAGGGCGCTGGCCGTGTCTCGGAAGTGAACGCACGATTCACCTTGGATGCCATGCCTGGCAAACAAATGTCCATCGACGCCGACCTGAACGCCGGTGTGATCGACCAAGAGACCGCGAAAAAACGCCGCGAAGAACTGTCCCAAGAAGCTGACTTTTTCGGCTCCATGGACGGTGCCTCCAAATTTGTCAGTGGTGACGCCTTGGCCGGCTTGCTGATTCTGATCATCAACATCGTTGGCGGTTTGGCCATCGGTTTGATCACCCACGACTTGCCGCTGAGCGAGGTCACGCGCATTTACGTGCTCTTGACCATCGGCGATGGTCTGGTGGCTCAAATCCCTGCCCTCTTTTTGTCGCTGGCCACCGCCATCATCGTCACCCGTGTGACGACCTCCGAATCCATGACCGAGCAGGCCACCAGCCAGTTGGCCAACCCATCGGCGCTGTTCATTGCGGCCGGCATTTTGGCCATGATGGGGGTGGTTCCCGGCATGCCCCATTTCATCTTTTTACTCTTGGCCTTTGCCACTGCAGGCGTGGGGTTCATGGCTTTGCGCAAACAAATGCAGCTGGAAAACCCAGCCCCCACCGTGACATCCCCCACCGACGCCCCCAAGGAACTGGATTGGGACGATGTGGAGCAAGTCGACCTGATCGGCATGGAAATCGGCTATGGCCTGATACCCTTGGTCAACCCAGAGACGGGCGGCCAGTTGATGAACCGTGTCAAAGGTGTTCGCAAAAAACTCTCTGCCGAACTGGGCTTCTTGGTGCAAGCCGTGCGCATCCGCGACGCCTTGCGCCTCAACCCCGACAC